>JAOPXA010000026.1 GCA_025965395.1 Nocardioidaceae bacterium
CGACGACTCGCCGGTTGTTTCGTCGCCGAACGCACGTCTCACGGGAGAGCGAAAGGACGCGCGTATGCAGGCACGGCGCGAGCGTGGCATGGTGACCGCCGAGACCGCGGTGGTCTTGCCGTTCCTCGTGGCGATCGGCCTCCTCCTGGTGTGGGTGGTGTCGATCGGGATGACGCAGGTGCGGCTGGTGGACGCGTCCCGGGAGGGCGCCCGGATGATCGCGCGCGGCGACGCGACAAGTCGGGCCGTGCGGACGGTGAAGGACCTCGCCCCCAAGGGCGCGAAGGTCTCGGTGAGCAAGGAGGACGGCTTGGTCACGATCACCGTCAAAGGGACCGCCAAGCTCGACATCCCGTTGTTCGCCCGGGTGACCAAAGTGGGGCTCAAGGCGCGGTCGGTGTCGTCCCTCGAGGGCAACCCGTGAGGGAGCGTGGCTCGGCCAGCATCTATTCCGTGACCATCCTGGCGCTGTTGATGTTCATGATGCTGGTGGGAGTGCACCTTTCGACGCTCGTCCGCGACACGCACGAAGCGGCGCGTGCGGCCGACTTGGCAGCCATCGCTGCGACGGAGGCCGCCATTGCAGGGCAGGACGGGTGCCTGTTGGCTCGCCGCGTCGCCCGAGCCAACGATGCCCGTGTGATCGCCTGCTCAATGAGGTTCGAGGTCGCAACTGTGACCGCGCGCGTCACCTCGGCGCCGATCTGGGGCAAGCGGTTTCAGTTCGATCGCCGCGCCCGAGCAGCGCCGGCCGATCTTGTCGACTGACGCAGATCGGGCTCGACCGACAGGTGTCGATCGAGCCCGATGAGGTGAAGAACTACTTGCCGGTGAAGCTCGGCTTGCGCTTGTCGAGGAAGGAGTTCACGGCCTCGAGGTGGTCCGACGAGTGGCTCGACAGTGCCTCGTAGGCGATGCCGGCGTCGAGTGAGATCGCAGCGATCTGCTTGAGACGCACGTTGACCGACATCTTCGAGGTCTCGATTGCGCGGCGCGGCCCAGTGGCGAGGCGCTGGGCGTATGTCTCTACGACCTCGTCGAGCTCAGCGGCTGGGAGGCACTTGTAGATCATGCCCAGGCGCTCGGCATCCTGAGCGGTGATCGGGTCACCCGTCATGAGGTAGTGCTTGGCCAGACCGGGGATGAGCGTCGGCCACGCGACAGCGCCGCCATCGCCTGCGGTCAGACCGACCTTCACATGCGGGTCGGCAAACTTCGCGTGGTCCGCCGCGAACACGACATCGGCCATCAAGGCGATCGTCGCGCCGAGCCCGGCGGCGATGCCGTTGACCTTGGCGATGATCGGCTTGGGGCAGTCGAGGATGAAGTTGACGATCCGCTTGGCGTTGACCACAGCGACGTAGAACTCGTCGGGGTTGTCGATGATCGTACGGATGTGGTTGATGTCGCCACCGGCGCTGAACGCGCGCTCGCCGGCGCCGGTGATCACGAGAACGCGGGTCGCCTCGTCAGTGGTCACGTCGTAGAAAAGCTTGGAGACCTCCAGCTCAGCAGGACCGCTGAGCGAGTTCATCTTGTCGGGGTTGTTGATCGTTGCGTAGAGGACACCGCCACTTCGCTCGAACGTGAATGCGGTATAGCTGCTGAAATCCATGGGGGCCTCTTTTGGGTTCGGTACGGGTCGTCGCCTGATTGTATACTTTTCCGTCTGCATTGCTAGACAGGACCGGTGAAGTCAGGCAACGCAGAAGCATGGTGGGCGACCCGAAGGCCGCCCACCATGCGCGGGGTTCAGCGGCATCCGGAGCAGACGACCGTTCCGGTGCCGAGGTTCCAGCGGCCGCTGCCGGCTGGAGCGGTGTAGGTCGAGCCGTAGAAGAAGGCCGTACCCACCCGCTGGCTGACGACCATCTTGACCGGGTAGTTCTGGTTCGAGCCACCGATGTTGACCGCACCGCAGCTGTTGCGATTCAGGTTGCCGTTGAAGATCGTATACCAGCTGCCCTGCCAGTACGCCTGCAGCGAGTAGGGCGTTCCGGCAAACCCGTAGCCGGCTTGCGTCGATCGGAAACACCCCTCGACGTAGCTGGCTGCGTGGGCCGCTCCGGTCGTAGCGGTGGTCAGGCCGACGACCGCGCCGAACGACAGGATCAACGAGGCGAAGAGTCGGATCAGACGACGGCGGGGCCGGCGAGCGGCGACTGCGGGGGCGGCTGACGAATCTGTGGTGGGGGCTTCGGGGGTAGCGATGGTGTTCATGATGTCCTCCTGGTTCGTGGCTCCGGGGTTGGGGCCTGCTGGAGTCACCAATGTCGCTCGGAACCACCGTCGGCGACTGTTCGCAAACCAACAGTTGGAGCGTTCGAATGCGAACTGAGCGGAGGCGCCAGATCGACGACGGTTGCACTAGCAGCCAATCCGGCGGCTCAACTTCTGAAGGGAACACACCATGCTCACCATCACCAAGCACCACCGAGGAGCTGCGGCGACAGCCGCACTGACGGCCACCCTGCTCGCCACAGTCCTCGGCGCGGCACATCCGGCAGAGGCCAGCGCTTCACACGCGAAGTCCATTCCGACAGGAGCGACATCGAGCAAAGTCGACCCTCACGTACGAGCCACCATCGATCACCGCATGGGTAAGAAGGCGATCAGCTTCCTCGGCACCGACCTCGCGAAGCACGCCAAGCGGAGCCACATCAGCAGTGCCCAGCTGAAGAAGCTCCTCACAGATGACCACTCCGTACGGGTAGACGAAGCCGGCAACCTCGAAGCGTCCGATGGTGCAGGTGGCACGGGTGCCATCGTCACGACAGGAAAGGCAGACACCCTCGTTTGGCCGATCAACCAGACGCAATTGCTGCACTCGCGGCCTGGTGCGACCAAGAAGATCTACTTGGACTTCAACGGCCACACGACAACGGGTACGCAGTGGAACACTGACGTCGGCCGCACGTCCTTCACGACGCCGGTCTGGAGCCGGGATGGTGACTTGTCTACCTTTAACACCGCCGAGGCGGCGGCGATCCAGGCCGCATATTCGAGCGTGGCTGAGGACTTCGCGCCCTTCGACGTAGATGTCACGACTCAAGACCCGGGCGTTGAGGGCTTGCGGAAGTCCTCCGCATCCGACACGTCATACGGAATCCGGGTCGTGGTGGGCAAGAACACCTGGCTCAACGTCCTCAACAGTGGCTTCGCCAAGTTCTACTCGTTCAGCTGGAACAACGACACTCCCGCATACTGCTTCGCGGATGCAAACACGCCTACCAAGCAGATCGCCGAATGCATCAGCCACGAAACCGGCCACACGGTAGGGCTCTTCCACGACGGCCAGGCCGGTGTCACCGACTACTACAAGGGTCACGCGAACTGGGCTCCCATCATGGGTGACAGCTACAGCCGCGCGATGACGCAGTGGAGCAGGGGTCAGTACCCCGGCGCCAACAACACCCAGGATGACCTCAGCGTCATCGGGAGCTACCTCGGCTGGGTTCCGGACGATTACGCAGGCACCACTGCCACCACCGCGACGCTTCCAGCAGGCACCACCCGCTCGGGGAAAATCTCCTACGGATCCGGCGAGTATGACGCTTTCAAGTTCTCGCTCGGTTCGACCAGGACGGTCAACATCCAGTCCTGGGAGGGATTCCAGCAGGTCGACACGAACCTCAACAGCCGCGTGCAGGTGACCAACTCCGCCGGTACGGTCATCGCGACCTCGTCACCTTCGGGGAACACGCGGACCAACATGAACGTCACCCTTGCGGCGGGCACGTACTACGTCTTCGTCGATGGAGTCGGCGAGAATACCGCTTCCACCGGCTACACCAACTACGACTCGATGGGCTACTACAACCTTCTGCTCCAGTTCGTGTGACCAACGCCCCACCGCCCAGCAGCGGTGCACCCGCCCAGGACGACCTGGGCGGGTGCACTGCGCTGTTCTAGTGCGCTCCGCGCAGGATCGCCTCCAACAGCGTGATGGCTCCGGCCTTGTCGAGCGGTTCGTTGCCGTTGCCGCACTTGGGGGAGTGGATGCAGCTGGGGCAGCCGGTGGAGCACTCGCACGCGCGAATCGCATCGCGGGTCACGGTGAGCCATTGCCGGGCCACGTCGAAGCCGCGCTCCGCGAACCCTGCGCCGCCTGGGTGGCCGTCATACACGAAGACGGTGAGCACCCCGGTGTCCGCGTGGAGCGCCGTCGAGACGCCGCCGATGTCCCAGCGGTCGCAGGTCGCCAGGAGCGGTAGGAGCCCGATGGCCGCGTGCTCGGCCGCATGAGCAGCCCCGGGCACGTCGGTCTCGGCCAAGCACGCAGAGACCGCCTCGGCCGCCAACGTCCACCACACCGCCTTGGTCCGGAGCGTTCGCTCGGGCAGATCGAGAAGCTCCTCACCCAGCACCTCGCGCGAGCCGGATCGCCGCTTCAGGTACGACACGACCTGATGAGTCACGTCGACCGTGCCCCACGTGATCGCGGCGTCGCCCCACACCTTCTCCGCCTCGCTCGCGACGATCGAGATCTCGGTGATGCTTCGCGCGGAGGTGGAGTAGTCGACCTCCTCGCGGTTGACCAGCGCGCAGTCGCCCTCGAGGTCGTACTCCTGCACGACGAACGAGTCGCCTTGATGCACGTAGACCGCACCGTCGTGCACGGTTGAGTCGGCCGAACCCGCGTCGACTGTGCCCAGCAGGCGACCGCTCGAGGCGTCAACGATCTGGATGGGGCTCCCTCCGCTGGACCTGATGTCGGCCAGATTGCTCGCCCGCTCGCGCTTGGTCCAGAACCATCCGGCGTCTCGCTTGCGCAACCAACCCGCCTCAGTCAGTGCGTGCACACCATCGCGCGTGATCGGCCCGAAGAGCTCAAAGTCGTCCTCGGTGAGCGGTAGCTCTTGAGCCGCCGCCGCGAGATGCGGCCCCAGCACGTACGGGTTCTGCTGGTCGAAGACCGTCGCCTCGACGGGCTTGTGGATGATCGCCTCAGGGTGGTGCACGAGGTAGGTGTCGAGCGGGTCGTCGCGCGCGACCATGACGCCGAGGGACTCCTTTCCGCTTCGCCCCGCGCGCCCGAACTGCTGCTGCAACGCCGCCCGCGTGCCGGGGAAGCCCACGCTGATCACCGCGTCCAGCCCGGAGATGTCGATGCCCAGCTCGAGCGCATTGGTGCTCGCCAATCCCAGGAGCTGCCCGCTGCGCAGCGCCGCCTCGATCACGCGCCGGTCCTCCGGCAGGTAGCCGCCGCGATAGGTGGCGACCCGCTCGACCAGCGAGTGATCGATCTCGCCCAGCATCCGCCCCGCCGTCAACGCCAAGGTCTCGGCACCGCGCCGCGACCGGACGAACGCCAACGTCCGCACGCCACCGACGACCAGGTCGGTCAGGATGTCTG
>JAOPXA010000045.1 GCA_025965395.1 Nocardioidaceae bacterium
CGCCGGATGGCTCGCCCGCGCCTCGATCGCGGGCCTGGTCGCAGCAGCAACCGGAGTCGGCGTGGCCACGACCAGCGGCACCGCTGTGACCGCCGGAGTCGGAGCCGCCGAAACAGCGACCGTCGACACCGCGACCCTGTCCACCAGCACCGCAGTGCCCCGCAAGATCCTCGGCATGAGCGTCAAACAAGCCGTCGCCGCAGCCATCACAACCGTCGTCGTCATCGTCGGCGCCACAATAGGCGCCAACGCCTACTCCAACCACCAAGACAAAGTCAAAGCCGAAAAAGCCGCAGCCAAGAAGGTGGCGATCGAAAAAGCCAAAGTCAAAGCGTTCGCCGCCAACGCACCCTCGGGCAAGTGGAACGTCGTCTCCACGATCACATCGTCCGACTTCGACGGTGACAAGATCGGTCAAATATCGACGTTCACCTGGACGTTCGACTCCACCTGCGAGAAGTACCTCTGCACCGGCACCATTAGCTCAAGCTCAGGTAACAAGTTCCCGTACACCTGGGACGGCAAGACGATTGTGAGGGAAGTCGTTGCGCCCAAACCAGAAGCCCGCACGTGCATCGACACCGCGACAGGCATCGAAACCAAAGGCACCAGCGCGGTCGTGACCGTCGTGTACGAGTCTGCACCGCTCGTTGCAGAACCGGCGGGCACCCCGACCAAACTGGTCGGCGACTTCACCGAGACCAACAGCTACTCCCAGTACGTCGATTGCAACGCCTCAGAACCGCGGAAGAGGGTCGAGCGATTCGTCGCGACGAAGAGCTGACCGGGCGTCAGATGCGCGCTCGTCGAGCAAGCTCGCCGATGTCGACAACATCGATCGTGCCGCGACCAAGGATGACGGTGCCGCGCGTGGCAAGCTTTTGCAGGACCTGATTGACTGACGGTCGCGACCCCCCGACGAGGTCGGCCAGGTTGGTCTGCGTCAGCGGAATCGACGCCTTGGGTGCTCCGGGCGCGTAGATCTCGGCGAGGTCGAGCAGCCGCCGGTACACCCGTCGATCGAGGCTCACGTGCAGGGCTTCGACGAGACGGATACTCAATTCCTCCACCCGTCGAGCAAGCAACGTCGACATGAATGACTCGACTCCGGGGTTCCTGGTGCAGAGTTCGTGAAACACCAATGCCGTCAGCACGAGCGTCTCGGCCGGTTCGAGCGCGGCCACGGTGGCAGTCCTCACCCGGTTAGTGCCGTCACGCATCAGGGCCAGCTCGCCGAAGTAGTCACCGGGACTCAAGATGTTGAGCGTCAGGACTTCGCCGTCGGCCGTTCCCGACCGCACGGCGAGACGACCCGTAGCGACAAGGTGAAGACTGTCGGCCGGATCGCCTTCATGGAAGACAGTTTCTCCCTTGGCGAACCGGCGACGCCGGGCTGCACCCAGCACAGCTTCATACTGTTCGCTCGGAAGAGATGAGAGCAGAGGCCACTCCATGCCGGTCAGTAAAGCACAATCGCACCAGGCGCTGCACGGCCACGACGCACCACGGGCATTCGACTCATCCAACGGGTTGCAACCCATTGGACGAGTCGGTTCCCCATGGCCTCATGGGAAACCGACACGGCTACTTGAGGGACTTTTGCGCGTCCTCGATCGCTTGGCCCATGGCGTCGATGCGCTTTTGGTACGTCGTGAGGTCGCCCTTCTTGAGCGCTTCCTGAGCGGCGTTGTAGTCATCGGCCGCCTGCTGGAGCAGCTGCGCCGTGGTCGACGGCACTTCACCTGTCACGCCACCCGTATCCGTTCCCGTGTCAGGCGTCGTCGGGGCAGAGCCCTCCTCAATGCCGAGAGCCACGCGCAACGCCTCATCGAGGGTCTGCCCGAATCCGACGTTGTCGCCGAAGGACGCGATCACGAACTGCAGGACCGGGTAGGACCCTTCCTCCGCACTTCGCTTGACATAGACCGGTTGTACGTAGAGCAGTCCGTCACCGACCGGCAAGGTCAGCAGGTTGCCGTACAAGATCGTGGCAGTCTTCGATTGCTGATATTGCAGCAACGCTTGAGACACGCCCTTATCGGTCTGGAACGCGTTAGCTATCTGGCTCGGCCCCTGGACCTGGGTCTCGCTCGGTAGTTGAAGGATCTGCAACTTGCCGAAGTTCTCGGTGTCGGTCGCCTCGGAGTTGACCGAGAGGAACGCCGCGAGGTTTTGCCTGCTGTTGGGCAGGTAGACACTCGTCAACGAGAATCTCGTCGCATCCTCGCCCGGCCGGGTGATCGAGACGTAGTAAGGAGGCTGCGTCGTCTTGGTGTTGTCGGGAGCCGCCGGATCCTCGGGCACCTTCCAACGCTCGCCGTCCTCGTAGAACGTCTGAGCATCCGTCACGTGGTAACGGCTCAACACGTCGCGCTGCACCTTGAACAGGTCGACCGGGTAACGCAGGTGCTCCTTGAGATCGGTGCTGATCGCCGTCTTCGGCTGCACCACTCCGGGGAAGACCTTCATCCAGGTCTTCAGCACCGGGTCCTTGGTGTCCCACTGATACAGGTCGACCGAGCCGTCATAGGCATCGACAACCGCCTTGACCGAGTTGCGCATGTAGTTGACTTGATCGGTGGGCAATGCTGCCTGCGCTGCACCGTTGCCGGTCAGCGTGTCGGATGTAGCCTCAGCGAGCGAACGGCGCTCGGAGTAGGGGTAGGAGTTGCTGGTCGTGTAGCCATCGACGATCCAGACGATCTTGCCGCCCACGACTGCCGGGTAGGGGTCGCCGTCGACGGTCAGCCACGGGGCAACCTTCTTGACGCGGTCGCGCGGGCTGCGGTCGTAGAGGATCTTGGAGTTTTCGTTGACGCGGCTCGAGAGGACGATGTTGGGCTCGCCGAACTTGAACGCGTACAGCGCCTGTCGGAACAATCCACCGATTGGGACGCCGCCAGTGCCGTCGTAGGTGTTTTGCGTGGCGTTGGCCTTGGTGTCCTTGGTCGTGGCACCACTGCCACCGCGCGGGATGTCGACTTCGATCGGCGCAGCGCCCGAGGGGCGACCGACGATCGAATAGGACGGTGACTGCTCACCGAAGTAGATGCGTGGCGCTGTCTTGAGCTCGAGCTCGCCGGTCGGCGGGATGTCTTTCTCGACCCATACCGGTTCACCCTGAGCGCCGCGCTGGTTGCCGCGCGCGGCGATGACGCCGTAGCCATGGGTGTAGACCGTGTGGTCGTTGGCCCAGTTGCGCTGCGAGGGCTGCAATCCGTCGAGTCTGAGCTCGCGGGCGGCGATGATGATGTCCTGCGGGGTCTGGTCGTCGCCGAGCTTATAGCGATCGACGTCGAGCGTATCCGGCACCGAGTAGTAGCCGCGCACCTGCTGCAACTGCTCGAAGGCAGGAGCGATCAGGGTCGGGTCGAGGAGGCGGCTGCTGACGCGGGACTCCGCGGACGCGGTGAGCTCGGTCGGGGTCAGGGTTGTCTTGGCCGAGTAGCTTTCGACAGCCGTGTCCGACACGTCGTAGGCGTCTCGTGTCGCCGCGATGTTCTTGGCAATGTAGGGCCCCTCCTTGTCGGGCTCTGAGGGCTTCACCTGGAACGACTGCATAAGCGCCGGCCAGATCGCGCCAATCAGGATCGAGGTCAGGATCAAAAGGCCAAGTCCGATGCCGGGCAGCACCCACGAACGAGTGAAGACGCTGACGAAGAAGAGCACGGCGCACACAAGCGCCACGCCAATGAGGATGTTCTTGCTCGGAATGCGGGCGTGGATGTCGGTGAAGTTGGCGCCGTCAAAGAGCCCTCGATCCTTGAGGACGAACCCGAACCGGTCGAGGTAGTAGCCATAGGCACGCAGCAACATACCGATGCCGAAGAGAATCGCCACGTGGATGTGCGCGGCGGGGGTGAACTTCGGACCGCGACCGGCGATCGTGATGCCGCCATAGACGTAGTAGACGAAGAGTGTGGCAAGGCCGGCGACGATGAGCATCGCGAAACCGTACGACGTGAGGAAGCGCAGCCATGGGTAGTCGAACATGTAGTAGCCGACATCGCGCTTGAACTGCGGATCCTTGGTGCCAAAGTCAGTGCCATTGCGCCACATCAAGAATTTTTGCCATTGGCCTGTGGCGACCGAACCAGCAAATGCCGTGATGACGAGCGTCAGCACGATCAGGACCGGCCGCAGGATGGGGGTCAGCGCCTGCCGATAGCGATAGGCGGGGTCTTCGCGTCGGGCCGAGACGATCATCGGCCTGAAGCGGTAGGCAAGCACCATGTTGGCCATGACGAACAGCCCGAACAGGCCACCCAGGATCACAAAGAGCAGGATGCGGGTCGTGATGACCTTGGTGAAGACGTTGCTGTAGCCGACGGAGTCGAACCACAGCCGGTCGGTGTAGATGCCCGTGAAGATGGAGCCGAGGAACAACAGCACCGCCAGCGTGACCAGCGTCGGCACGAGGACGCGCCGCCGATTGTCAGAGGGCGGGCGTGGGGTTCGAGTCGAACCGAAGACGTCGCTCACAGTGCTCCTTGATGGATGGCGTTGAAGGTCATTCTGACAGGGTCTGGGTGAGGAGGGTCGTCAGCGTGGGTACGAGGTCGGGTCCTTCGAGCAATTGATCGTCGGGACGATCGCGAAGTCTGACGATGCTGTGCTGGCTCCCATCACGCGAAACCGCCGCAACGATACGCACCTCGTAGCGGTCTGGATGAGCGGCGACGTATGCCTCGACGGCCGCCGGATCATCGGGCATGTCGGACTCGGCTGCCGGCGGCAGCATGAGTCGTTCGAGCACGGCTGCGCATCCCTGGACCTGCTCGGGCCAGACCAGGTGGATGAGCGACTCCTCGAGGCTCTGGTCGAGCGGCAATGACTCCTGCTCGATCGACGTGAAGGCCGCCGGATCACCGTCGGGATCGAGACCTAGCTGCTGGGCCAGCTCGGGCTCGATCGCGGAGAGCTCGGCGGACGACACCAGCGCATACAGCTTGGCGGGTTGGTCCCAACCGTTTAGCTCGGCGTGACCCTCGAGCTCGAGGGCTACGCGACGGATCGCAGAGTCGGAGATCAGCATGAGGGCACCGCAGCTTTCGGGTCTTTGGCGAGCTTTTCGAGCGAGTTGATCGCGCTGTCTAGCGTAGTGATCTTGACGACTTTGAGACCGAAGTCGTCTCCGCTCGCGGCCTCGCTGCAGTTCGGCGCAGGAGCGAGGAAGATCTTGGCGCCGGCCTTGGACGCTCCGGCCATCTTCTGGCGGATGCCGCCGATCGCACCCACCGTGCCGTCGGCGGCCATCTCGCCCGTGCCAGCGATCGACTTGCCCCCGGTCAGCTCGCCGGGAGTGAGCATGTCGTAGATGGCGAGTGCGAACATCGTGCCCGCGCTCGGCCCACCGATGCTGTTGCCAACGTTGTTGGTGATGTCGATGGGCAAGTCATAATCGGCGCCTAAGGTGATGCCGACCCGCGCCTTGGAGGGGTCATCTTTACCCGCCTCCGTGTTGAAGGTGACATCCTTGCTCGCTCCGGCACGCTCGATCTTGATGGTGACCGGCGCACCCGGTTTGCGATCGGCAATGGACGTGGCGATGGCGTCGGGCTCAGAGACCGCCTTGCCGTCGACGGCAAGGATCCTGTCGCCAGACTCAAGGTTGCCATCGGCAGGACTGTCTTTGGTGACTGCTCCCACAACCGGCACGGTCGTCACCTTGAATCCAGCCGCGGTCAAGGCAGCGACCTCTGAAGTCTGCTTTGACCCGCTCAGTTGGGCGGCGGCCTCGGCGGACGAGTCCTTCTGAGACTGATGATCGGGATAGAGGAGCGATCTCGGCACGACGGCTGCATCTCCGTCGAAGTAGACCGAGATGGCGCGGGCAAGCGAGAGCTTGGTGTCGGCTCTGCTGACCGAAACAGTGGTGAAGTTGAGCTCACCAGACGTCTTGTACGTCTCGACGCCTTTGCCGAACTCGATCATCGGCTTGTCGTCGAAGTCGCCCAACGTGTTGAACGCCGGCCCAGGACGCATCGTGGCGTAGGGCACCGGAATCAAGAACGCCATGCACGTCACCACGACGAGGGTGACGCCGGCGACGACCAGTGTCAGGCTGCGCTTGCTGATCCGGGTGGGAGAATCGGCGGAGCCGGGCGTTTCGGGCGTTGACACAGGCCAAGCCTAGACAGTGACGACAAAAGTAGTGTCAGGCGCCGACCCATTCGATCTGGCCGGACGCAAAACTCTGCTCCTTCCAGATCGGAACCTCCCTCTTGAGGCGGTCGATCATCGACCGGCAGGCCTCGAACGCATCCGCGCGATGAGCGGCCGAAACCGCGACCACCACAGCGAGGTCGCCGACCTGGAGATCGGCCACGCGGTGCACGGCTGAGAGCGCAATGACGTGGTGAGCCGCACCCACCTCAGCGGCGACTTCCCGCAACCGGACGGCCGCCAACGGATGGGCGCTGTACGAGAGGGCCTTGACGGCCTCGCCTTGGTCGTGATTGCGGACGATGCCGGTGAACACGCATACGGCTCCGGCTCGATCGTCCTGCACGCTCGCGAACACCTCGTCGAGGCTGAGTGGCTCCGCGCGCACGTCGATGAGGCGAATTTGCGGTTCCATGCCCTCAAGCCTAGGTGTCCCTTGGCGAACGCGCTAAATTTGACGGTATGACTCCAGGCGACCACGACGACGACACACCGGACGACGCCGGGCAAAATCCCTTCGCAGGCACGCCGATGGAGCAGATGTTTGCCGCATTCTCCGGCGGTCAGATGCCCGACATGAACGCGATCATGGCGCAGATGCAGCGGATGTTCGAGCCTCACGAGGGCAGCGTCAACTTCACCCTTGCCAAGGACGTCGCTCGCCAGGCACTCGCCGCTGCGGGCCCCGACCCCTCCCCCAACACCGCCCAGGTGGGCGCGGTCTCCGATGCCATGAGGTTGGCCGAGTCGTGGCTTGACGGGGCAACGTCGATCGCCTCGGGCGCACATACCGTCGCTGCCTGGAGTCGCGCCGAATGGATCGAGGAAACTGCACCCACGTGGCAGCGAGTCATCGAGCCCATCGCCGCTCACGTCGTCGTGGCTATGGGCGAGGCGCTCCCCGACGAAGCCAAGTCGATGGCGGGCCCGCTGATGGGCATCATTGGCCAGGCCGGGGGTGCGATGTTCGGTCAGCAGATCGGTCAGGCTCTGGCGGGCCTTGCCACCGAGGTCATGTCGTCCACTGACGTCGGTCTGCCTCTCGGGCCACAAGGGGTCGGTGCGATCCTCCCCGAGAACGTCCGCGCCTTCGGCGAAGGTCTTGGCGTGAGCCAGGCCGATGTCCTGCTCTATGTCTCCTTGCGCGAAGCCGCACACCACCGACTGTTCTCCCACGCCATGTGGCTTCGCTCGGCGCTCGTCGGTGCGATCGAAGAATACGGTCGCGGCACGACGATCGATATTGCCGCCATCGAGGCGCAAATTCGTGGCATCGATCCCAGTCGCCCCGAAGAGATCCAGGATGCACTGTCCCAAGGGCTCTTCGAGCCCGAACGTTCGCCGGCCCAGCAGGCAGCGCTGACGCGACTCGAAGATCTGCTGGCATTCATTGAGGGTTGGGTCGACGAGGTGGTCACTCAGGCGACTCGCGACCGGATGCCATCGGCGGCGGCTCTTGCTGAAGCCATCCGTCGTCGGCGTGCCGCTGGCGGTCCTGCCGAGGAGACTTTCGCAGCGCTCGTCGGTCTGGAGCTGCGTCCGCGGCGGCTTCGCGAGGCAGCGACCCTGTGGGCGGCCCTGCGTGATCGTCAGGGCACCGAGGCACGCGACGCGGTCTGGTCGCATCCGGACTTGATGCCTACCGGGTTAGATCTCGACGATCCGTTGGGGTTCGCCCAAGGCGAGACGACCCAAGAGGCCCAAGCTGGCGATGATTTCGACAGCGAGCTCGAAGCACTTCTCAAGGGTGAGGATCCTGGCGAAGCGTGACCCTTCACGCTGACGCAACCCGGATTCTCGACGCTTGGGTAGCGCCATCAAGCGAGCAGGAATCCCTGCGCCGTAGCTACCTCGACCACCTTGGGCATCACGCAGATGCCATGCAGCGGTCGTGCCACCCTGATCATCTGACGGCGAGCAGCCTGGTCTTCTCCCACGACCGGGCGCGCGTGTTGCTGACCCTGCACAAGAAGCTCGGCCGCTGGCTGCAGACCGGCGGGCACTGCGAAGATTCCGATACCTCACTGGCGGCAGCCGCGCTGCGCGAAGGGATCGAGGAGACCGGCATCGCCGACCTCACCATCGACCCGAGGCCTGTGCTCCTGTCACGCCACGAGCTGCCGTGCGGCCCGATCACGCCAGCGCATCACCTGGATGTGCAGTTCGTAGCGGTAGCTCCCGCAGACGCCGCAGCGACGATGAGTGACGAGTCGACCGACCTTCAGTGGTTCGACATCGAAGCGTTGCCGAACGACACCGACGACTCCGTGCGTGCGTTGGTCAGCGCTTGTGCGACACGCCTTCAAGAAATCCGCGAGCACGCTCCGTCTTCGGATAGCGATTGACGAGCGCCCAGAAACCGGCCCCGTGGTTGGAATGAAGGAGGTGCGCCAGCTCGTGAATGATGACGTAGTCGACCACCCAGTCGGGCATGCCTTGCAAACGGTGCGACAAGCGGATGGTGCCCTCCCCCACGGTGCACGAACCCCAGCGTGAATTCTGGTTGGTGACCCAACGAATCGATTGCGGAACCGCGACACCACCAAGGAAGCGGTCATTGAGCTCTGCTGCGCGGACCATGAGCTCCTCGTCGCTGGGCCGCCGCCGCTGCTCGCGCTGATCAAGTTGCGCGATCATCGACTCGACGTAGCGCTTCTCCTGCGCTCGGGTGAAGTGCGCAGGGATGAGGACGATTGTCTTGCCATCTTCGCGATAGGCCTGGACAGACTTGCGCCTGCGCCTGCTCCTTCGCACCTCTACCTCCTGCATGAATCCACCGTAGCGGGTGCGGGTGACAGAAATATGTCCACGGAATGGACTCTTTGTCGCTGTGTTTGAGGTCTCTAAGGAAGTTTGCAGATCCTTGTCAGGACAGCGAAATCGCGCGTCATCCACATCTTTTCCACAGTTTGATCCCCCGCCTGCCCGCAACATCCCCAGCCTTATCCACAGGCGTGGAAAAATCATTCGAGCAGATAGTTGACACGGACGCGAAACACGCCTCACTGTTCTGAAACCGCGTACATTAAATGTGACCAGCGTCACACTAACGAGGAGTGGGCATGTCAGAAACCTGGAGCGGCGAGTTCTATTGCGTCAAGTGCAAGGAAAAGCGGGAGGCCTCCGGCGAGGTCCGCGTCAACGACAAAGGCACCCGCATGGCGAAAGCAGTCTGTCCCGTGTGCAGCACCAATCTGAATCGCATCCTCGGCAGAGCCTGACCTCGAAAGCGGCCTGTGGAAAGAATCCGCAGGCGCGATATTTGCGGGCACGCTGGGCGTATGAATTTTCGCCCTGCGCTGCCCCCAGGCACTGTCACGTTCCGACGCGATCGCCACCACCTGCAGATCGGCACCGCGCCCGGAGTTAGTTTCCGTGACCGCCCAGGCCTGTTGGCCGCGCTCCGACTCGTCGACGGTGTGCGCGATTGTGTGTCGCTGGAGAGACTCGCGGAACAGATTCCCGATTTTGATGGCTCGCTCACTGCTGATCTGCTGGACCTTCACCGCTCGGGCGCCATGCTTGATGCCCGCGCCTGGGATGTCGCCGGACCCGCAGCCGACGAAGCCCTCGCTCTCGCGGTGGAAGGCACATCGGCCGAAGAAATCACCGAACGGCTGGGACAGCGCGCCGCAAAGACCCTCGCCTTCGTCGGAGACACGTCGTGCCGGGCTTTGGCCTCCGACATTGCCTCCATCACGCGAGAGGCTGGAGTTGCCCACATGCCGAATGATGAGTCGACCTTGACCGTGGTGATGACCGCCGGCGAGGCTGATCGCGAGATCTTCGCTTCGTTGGTCTCCGAGGGGCGCGATCACCTGCCCGTTGTGCTCAGTGGTGGAGTGGCCCGCTGGGGTCCCGTCGTGCGGCCGCAAGAAACTCCCTGCGTAACGTGCCATGACCTCCACCGCGCTGATTTCGATCCCTCGTGGTCCGCACTCGTCACCCAGTTCGGAGCAGGTGGACCACGCGAACGAGTATGCGAAGCGCTGGGAGCCGCAACACGGCACGCGGTCGCTGCTGCGATAGCCGCCGACATCGTCTCCTACTGCGACCGAATCAGCGGCCCACCGCTCATCCACCAGGTGGGTCTCGGCGAGCGCACGTCCTTCGAGGTCGGGTTCCACGACAGTTGCGGCTGCAGATTGCTGAGTCGACACCTATCCTAGAAAAGTGGCGGACCAGAAGGACTCCAAAGATCGCGGATCTGCAATTCCAAGGAACGCCTTCACCAGAGGGGCGCGACTGGCAGCCCTGCCCGTAGGGTTTGCCGGCCGGACGACACTCGGCGTTGGCAAACGGCTTGCCGGCAGACCAGGTGAGATCGTGCTCGCCGAGGTGCAAGCGCGGACGGCAGATCAAGTCTTCAAGGTCTTGGGTGAGCTCAAGGGCGGGGCGATGAAGTTCGGGCAGGCCATGAGCGTGTTCGAGTCCGTGCTTCCTGATGAGCTCGCCGGCCCCTATCGAGAAGTGTTGACCAAGCTCCAAGACGCCGCGCCGCCGATGAGCAAGGCGATGGTCGATCGCGTGCTTGTCGAGGAGTTCGGCACGGACTGGGCGGACAAACTCATCGACTTCGACTACGTCGCTGCTGCGGCTGCCTCGATCGGTCAAGTACATCGCGGCACCTGGGTCGACGGTCGCCCGGTCGCCATCAAGCTGCAATACCCCGGCGCCGCCAAGGCACTCCAGTCTGACCTTCGTCAAATCGGACGCCTTGCCCGGATGTTCGGCGTCATCGCACCCGGCGTCGAGGTCAAGCCACTGGTCGAGGAGCTCCAGGCTCGCGTCGCGGAGGAACTCGACTACGGACTCGAGGCGCAGGCACAAGAGGCCTTCGCGACCGAGTTCGACGATGATCCCCAAATTGTCGTGCCCCACGTCGTCGCGCATACCGAGAAGGCGCTGGTGAGCGAGTGGATGGAGAGCGAGTCCTCGCTGGCCCAGATCATCACCTCGGGTACGCAGGACGAGCGCAACCGATTCGGTGAGCGCTATGTCCGCTTTCTGTTCGCCGGCCCCTCACGCGCGGGAATGCTGCACGCAGACCCTCACCCGGGCAACTTTCGCATCCTGGCCGACGGCCGCCTTGGCGTCGTCGACTTCGGCGCGGTCGCTCGATTCCCCGACGGGCTTCCGCCGATCCTCGGCACCCTCTTGCGCCACGCGGTCGACGGCGACTTCGACGCCGTGACCGAGGGGCTTCGCGCCGAGGGCTTCATCCGACCAGGAACCAAGATCGACCCGGCGACCATCGAGCGCTACCTCGATCCGTTCGTGGAGCCCGCGCGCCAAGACACCTTCGCCTTCAGCCGCGAGTGGATGCGTGAGCAGACAAGCCGCGTAGCTGCGCCCGGAAGCGAAGGCATCGGCACCGCCATGAAGATCAACCTCCCGCGCGAATACCTGCTGATCCACCGTGTATGGATCGGGGGCATCGGGGTGCTGAGTCAACTGGGAGCCACCGCGCCCTTCAGAAGCATCATGGAAGAGTCGCTGCCGGGTTTCACAAGGGCGTAGCAAGCAGGCGCAAGACGTCTTCGCCGTAGCGATCGAGCTTGACCTTGCCGACGCCCGCGATGCGTGCCAGCCCGAACACATCCTGCGGCCGATCTTCGGCGATCGCCATCAGGGTGGCGTCGGTGAAGATGACGTAGGCCGGCACCTTCTGCTCCGTCGCCTGAGCGGTGCGCCACTCGCGCAGTGACTCATAGACCGCCTCGTCGTAGGTCGCCGGACAGTCTTCGCATCGACCAAGCTTGCGCTCGGCCCCAGAACTGAGGACTTTGTTGCAGTTGCGGCACCGCGCAACTTTGCGTTCGCGAGTGGCGCGCGCTGGTCGCGCCGCCGTCGGCCTGCTCGAGCCGAGGAGTGGATCAAGGAAACGGGTAGGTCCGCGATTGCCGCGACCGCCTGAGGTGCGGGCCGCCGCCCACGTGACCGACAGATGCACGCGAGCACGCGTGATGCCGACATAGAAAAGCCGCCGCTCTTCCTCCACTCCCTCGGCGTCATCGGCGTGAGGGCTGGGGACGGTGCCTTCCTGCATGCCCACGCAGAAGACGGCATCCCACTCGAGCCCCTTGGCCGAGTGCATCGTCGCCAGGGTCACGCCGTCTGCGGCCGGCGCATGCGCCGCTTGAGCACGCTGCTCAAGGTGGACGATGAACTCGACCATCCGTGCTGAGGGGTCGTCTTCGGCAAGGTCGCCCGCCATCGACACGATCGCGTGCAGCGACTCCCAGCGATCACGCACCGCACCAGCGCCCTGGGGTGGCGTTTCGGTATGGCCGAGGTTAGACAGCACCGCCTTGACGTCTGCCAACAGGTCATCGGCCCCCACGTCGGCAGCCCGCGCCGAAGCGCGCAACAGGGCGATCGCCTGGCGGACCTCGGGACGCTCGAAGAACCGCTCGACCCCGCGCACGACGAACGGAATCTGGTGGTGACCCAACGCCTCCTCATATGCCGCCGATTGGGCGTTGATGCGGAACAGGACGGCCATGTCGCGCAAGGCCACCCCACTGTCACGCAGGCGGACGATCTGACGCGCCACGGCATCGGCTTCAGCTGGCTCGTCCGAGTAGCCCATGTAGGCAACCTTGGGACCCGGCGCGGACTGGGCCTGGAGGGTGACGCCGGTGAACGCCCCCGGACTGGCGCCGATGAAGATCCTGTTGGCGGCCTCCACGATCTGAGGCGTCGACCGGTAGTTGCGGACCAGCTCGATGCGCGTGGTGTCTTTGTAGCGCCGCGGAAACTCATTGAGGTAGCGGGGTGAGGCACCAGCGAACGAATAGATGGTTTGGCGAGGGTCGCCCACGACGCAGATGTCATTGCGGCCGCCCAGCCACAGGTCGAGCAGAGTCGCCTGGAGCGGGTTGACGTCTTGGTATTCGTCGACGACGAGCCATTTGTATTGCCGCCGGATCTGCGCGGCCACCCGCTCGTCATCGGCCAGAAGTGCCGCCGTGCAGAGCAACACATCCTCCATGTCGATGCGCCCGCGATCTCGCTTGACGTCTTCGTAGGCCTCAAACACTCGGCTCATGGTCACCGCATCGACGCCTGAGACGCTGCGACCGGCCTCAGCACTCACCTTGGCGTAGTTGTCGATCGTGACATTGCTGACCTTGGCCCATTCGATCTCCGAGGCAAGGTCGCGCATGAGGGCAGCGTCAGCACTCAGGCGCGTGCGACGCAACGCCTCGCCGAGCAAAGGAAGCTTGGACGCGGTCAGCTCGGGAAGCTCGCCCCCGTAGACAGACGGCCAGAAGTAACGCGCCTGGCGAAGGGCAGCGGCATGAAAGGTGCGGGCCTGCACGCCATGAGCGCCCAACTGGCGCAGACGCGTGCGCATCTCCCCCGCGGCTCGGGCGGTGAAGGTGACGGCCAGAACCTCGGTCGGTGCATAGGTAGCCGTGGCGACCCCGTAGGCGATGCGGTGAGTGATCGCGCGCGTCTTGCCCGTGCCCGCACCTGCGATCACGCTCACCGGCCCGCGAAGCGCCGTGGCGACGGCGCGCTGCTCAGGATCGAGCGCCGCCAAGAGGTCGTCGGCTGAGCTCACTGCGCTCCTAAAGATGAGATGACGAGAGATGAGACGAGGAAGGTGGGATGCATGGAGGAAATTAATGGGCGGGCGCTAACGTTGACACAGCTAGCCTAAACGTCGAAGGAGACAGAAAAATGTCGGGCGAATTTACCCTGTATTCCACGCCCTGGTGCGGCTACTGCCACCGACTGAAGTCTCAACTCCAGCGCGAAGGCATCTCGTTCGACGAGGTCGACATCGAGCAAGATCCCGATTCGGCGCTGCTCGTCGAGAAGGCCAACGGCGGAAACCAGACCGTGCCGACCTTGGTGTTCAGGGACGGATCGGCGCTCACCAACCCGTCGGTCGCTCAGGTAAAGGCGAAACTCGCCTCCTGAGCCCAACCGTCACCAGGTGCTGTCGATGTCGCCGCCGTGCCACGTACGAATGAGCCACCCCGAGACCGACAACTCGCCAGGGACCTTGAGTTCGCCGCTGGCGATCAAGGTGTCGATCTCGTCGCGCGTGAACCAACGTGCCTCCGATATCTCCTCGGCGTCGACATTGATGTCGGATGATTCTGCCTTGCCGAAGAACCCCAGCATGAGGCTCGAGGGAAAGGGCCACGGCTGGCTCGAGCCGTAGGTGACCTCGCCGACGGTGACGCCAACTTCCTCGAAGACTTCGCGGCGTACGGCGTCGTCGAGCGACTCTCCTGGCTCGACGAAGCCGGCCAAGGTCGAGAACGTGGTGGCAGGCCAGTGGGGGTTGCGGCCAAGCAGCGCACGATCGTGGTCGTCGGTGATG
>JAOPXA010000052.1 GCA_025965395.1 Nocardioidaceae bacterium
GTCCGCAGCTTCTCGCGGACCATGTGGTGGTGCACAGCCGCAGTGAGCAGCAGTGAGGGGATCGGGGCGAGCTCGGAGTTGGAGTGGCGGTCCGAGAGCACGATGATTCGGGCACCATCGGCAATCGCTTGCGACACGTCGGCACAGATCTCGTCGATCTTGGCCTTCAGCGCCTCGCCGCCGCCTTGGACGTCATACAGACCGCGGACGATGTGCACGGAGAATCCGGGCATGTTGCCATCACGGTTCATGTGCCGGATCTTGGCAAGCTCGTCGTTGTCGATGACGGGGATCGGAAGCTGCAACATGCGGCAGGACGCCGGGCTGGGCGCCAAGAGGTTCATCTCGGGGCCGATCGTCCCGGACAAGGACGTGACAAGCTCTTCGCGGATCGCGTCGAGCGGCGGGTTGGTGACCTGCGCGAACAGCTGCGAGAAGTAGTCAAAGAGCAGCCGCGGCCGGTCGGAGATCGCGGCGATAGGCGTATCGGTGCCCATCGAGCCCATCGGCTCGGCACCAGAACGCACGATGGGCGCGACCAAGATGCGCAGCTCTTCCTCGGTGTAGCCGAAGACCTGCTGGCGCCGGGTGACCGAGGCGTGCGTATGAGTGATGTGCTCGAGATCGGGCAGATCGGCAAAACGTACGAGCCCTGAGTAGAGCCACTCGTCATAGGGGTGCTCAGCGGCAAGCTCGCCCTTGATCTCGTCATCCTCGATGATGCGGTGCTGATCGAGGTCGAGCAGGAACATCCGCCCCGGCTCGAGGCGTCCCTTGCGGGTGATGGTGTCGGGATCGATGTCGAGGACACCAGCCTCGGAGGCCAGGACGACAAGGCCGTCGTCCGTGACCCAGAAGCGACCGGGACGCAAGCCGTTGCGGTCGAGCACGGCACCGATCTGGGTGCCGTCGGTGAAGCACACTGCGGCCGGACCGTCCCAAGCCTCCATGACCGACGAGTGGAACTCGTAGAACGCGCGACGCGCGGGGTCCATGGCGAGGTTGTTCTCCCACGCCTCGGGGATCATCATCATGACCGCGTGCGGCAGGCTGCGGCCGCCGAGGTGCAGAAGCTCGAGCACCTCGTCGAAGGACGCAGAGTCGCTGCCGGCGGGGTCGCAGATGGGGAACAGCCGCGTGATGTCGCCGGGAATGACGTCACTCTCGAGGAGCGCCTCGCGCGCGCGCATCCAGTTGCGGTTGCCGCGAGCGGTGTTGATCTCGCCGTTGTGCGCAATGAAACGGAACGGGTGCGCCAAGGGCCAGCTGGGGAACGTGTTGGTGGAGAAGCGGCTGTGCACGATCGCCAGTGCTGATTCCATCCGCACGTCGACGAGGTCGGGGAAGAAGTTGTCGAGCTGGTCGGTCGTCAGCATGCCCTTGTAGGTCAACGTCCGCGCGGACAGCGAGGGGAAGTAGACGCCCACCTCATGCTCGGCGCGCTTGCGCATGGCAAAGGACTGCCGATCGAGGTCGAGCCCCGTCAGCGCCTTGGTGGCGCTGGTGACGAAGAGCTGCTCGAAGTCCGGCATGCAGTCGCGCGCCATGCTGCCCAAGATGGACGGCTTGGTCGGAACGGCGCGCCAACCAAGGACGGTCAGGCCCTCTTCGACAGCAATCTGCTCGATGGCGGTGCGGGCCGCAGCCGTCTCGGCATCGCCGATCGGAAGGAAGGCGATGCCTGCGGCGTAAGAACCAACGGGTGGGAGGTCAAAGTCGACGACGGCGCGCAGGAAGCTGTCAGGCACCTGCATGAGGATTCCGGCACCGTCTCCCGAGTCAGGCTCGCCACCGACGGCGCCCCGGTGATCAAGGTTGCGAAGCGCGGTGAGGCCTTTGGCGACGATGTCGTTGCTGGGGACTCCGGTCAGCGTGGCGACGAATGCGACACCGCACGCGTCGTGTTCATACTGAGGGTCATACAGGCCTTGCGCGGGTGGCGTTGAACGCACGAGTGGCCCCTTCCATTGTCGTCACAGCTTGAAGAACTTCGAAGGGACGACATTGGCCCTGCTAGCCACAACAGATTACATGAGGAGGTCAGACTCTTGCGAGTCTGGCTTGCCTTCGGAGATGTCGACGTCTCCTCGACCCTTGGTCCTGCGGCCCACGATGACGAAGTATGCGGCGGCGCCCGCGAACACGATGATCGATACCCAGACATTGACCCTGAAGGGGCCGATGTCGTTGGCCGGATCGATGCGGACGGTCTCGATCCAGAAGCGTCCGGCGGTGTAGACCATCACGTACAGGGCGAACACCCGGCCATACCCGAATGCCATGCGGCGGCCGATCCAGAAAATGGCGAGTGCGCCGAGCAAGTTCCAGATCGACTCGTACAAGAACGTCGGGTGGAATGTGGCGTATTGCTCGTATCCGGTCGGGCGATGCGCGAGATCGATCTCGAGGCCCCACGGCTTGGTCGTCGGGCGCCCGAAGAGCTCTTGATTGAAGTAGTTGCCGAACCGGCCGATGGCTTGAGCGACCAAGATGCCGGGAGCGAGCGCATCAGCAACCGCACCGAATGTGGCGCCCTTGCGGCGACAGCCGATCGCCGCTCCTACGGCACCGAGAGCGATGGCTCCCCAGATGCCGAGGCCACCCTCCCAGATGTAGAGGGCCCGGATGGGGCTCTTGCCCGAACCGAAATAGAGCTCCGGGTCGGTCATGACGTGATAGAGCCGGGCGCCGACGATGCCGAACGGGATGGCCCACAGAGCGATGTCGGAAATCATGCCTTCGCGACCACCACGGTTGGTCCAGCGCTTCTCGCCGATCCAGATGGCCACGATCGCGCCGGTGATGATGCACAACGCATAGGCGCGGATGGGGATGGGTCCGATGTCCCAGACGCCCTGCGAAGGGCTCGGGATGAAGAACGGCATCATGCGCGGGCCCTCTCGACGCCAGCACGGAGGTCACGGGCAAGTGCTTCGATGGCCACAAGGCCGGCTTCCTCATCGGGTGCATCGAGCAAGCAACGTACGAGCGCTGAGCCGACGATCACGGCATCTGCGAACTCGCCCACCTCGGCCGCCTGCTCGCCGTTGCTCACGCCGAGGCCGACGCCCACGGGCATGTCGGTCACGTCACGCACCCGCGCGACGAGGCTCGGCGCAAGGCTGCTGGTGGTCTGTCGTTGACCGGTGACGCCCATGACCGCGGTGGCATAGAGAAAACCGCTCGAGGCCTTGGCCGTCATGGCGAGGCGCTCGTCGGTCGAGGAGGGCGCGACCAAGAAGATCTGGTCCAGGTCGTGGGCCTCTGCCGCGCGGGTCCATTCGGCGGCCTCGTCGGGGATGAGGTCGGGAGTGATGAGCCCACTGCCGCCGGCTGCCTTGAGCGCGAGGGCGAACTTTTCGACGCCAAAACGTTCGACCGGGTTCCAGTAGGTCATCACGACGGTGGGCGCACCCGCGTCGACGCTGCTCCGCACGACGTCAAACACGTCGTGGATGCGCACGCCCCTGGCGAGCGCAAGGTCGGCGGCCGCCTGGATCGTTGGCCCGTCCATGACCGGGTCGCTGTAGGGAAACCCGACCTCGACGATGTCGACTCCCCCGCGGATCATCGCCTCGATGGCCCGTCGCGATCCTTCGACGGTCGGAAAGCCAGCGGGAAGGTAGCCGACCAGCGCCGGCCGATTCTCCGCGCGGAGCTCAGCAAACTTCTCCGAAACGGCGCTCACGGCGAGCTCTCATCGAGCAGCCCGAAGTACTCGGCGGCGGTGTGCACGTCCTTGTCGCCGCGCCCGGACAGATTGACCAAGATCGTCGCGTCCGGGCCGAGCTCCTTGGCCAGGTCCAGCGCACCGGCCAGCGCGTGCGCCGACTCG
>JAOPXA010000072.1 GCA_025965395.1 Nocardioidaceae bacterium
CCGACGACGTGGTGGTGCTGCCCGGTCACGGGCCGCAGACGTCCGTCGGACGCGAACGCGCCACGAATCCCTTCCTTGCGGAGCTGAGCTAGCCGTGGCACGTCCCACCGCGCTGAGCGGCTTCCCCGAGTTCCTGCCCGCCGAGCGCAATGCCGAACTCATCGTGCTCGATCACCTGCGCCGTACGTTCGAGCTGCACGGGTTCGCCTCGATCGAGACTCGCGCAGCCGAGCCGATGGACCAGTTGCTGCGCAAGGGCGAGATCGACAAAGAGGTCTACGTCCTGCGCAGGCTGCACGCCGATGAGGGTGCGCCCGACTCCGGTCTAGGCCTGCACTTCGACCTGACCGTGCCGTTCGCGCGGTATGTGTTGGAGAACGCCGGCAAGCTCGAGTTCCCGTTCCGGCGGTTCCAGATTCAGAAGGTATGGCGCGGCGAACGGCCCCAAGAGGGCCGCTATCGCGAGTTCACCCAGGCCGACATCGACATCGTCAACCGCGACGTGCTGCCCTTCCACTTCGATGTCGAGGTGGCGCGCGTGATGGCCGAGGCGCTCGCGGGGTTGCCCGTGCCGCACCTGCGCATGCAGATCAACAACCGCAAGATCCTCGAAGGCTTCTACCTCGGCCTCGGCGTCGCCGACCCGGCCGCCATCATGCGCGTGGTCGACAAGCTCGACAAGCTGCCCGCCGACAAGATCGTTCAACTCCTCACCGACGAGGGGCTCGGCGCAGAAGCCGCCGACAAGTGCCTTGCGCTGGCGCAGATCAACGCAACCGACTCGTCCTTCGTCGATCACGTCCGCGCCCTCGGCGTCAGCCACGAGATGCTCGATGCGGGTCTCGCGGAGCTGGCTGAGGTCATCGACGCGCTTCCCTCGACCGACGACGTCACGATCACCGCCGACCTGCGGATCGCCCGGGGGCTCGACTACTACACCGGCACCGTCTTCGAGACCCAGATGGCAGGCTTCGAGAGCCTCGGGTCGATCTGTTCGGGCGGCCGTTACGACGCCCTCGCAACCGACGGCAAGACCACCTACCCGGGTGTCGGCATCTCGCTCGGCGTTTCGCGCATCCTCGTTCCGCTGATCGCGCGTGGCTTCATCGCCGACCGCTCGGTGCCCTCCGCCGTCCTCGTCGCGCTCGTTGACGAGGAGTCCCGAGGTGCCAGCGACGCGATCGCTCAAGCGCTGCGCGCCCGCGGCATACCCACCGAAGTAGCTGCAACTGCGGCGAAGTTCGGCAAGCAGATTCGGTATGCGGAGCGGCGAGGCATACCGTATGTATGGTTCCCGGCTACCGCCGAGCAAACCCACCAGGTCAAGGACATCCGCGAAGGCGGACAGGCCGACGCCGACCCTGATGCGTGGGCCCCGCCACCCGCGGACCTGCGCCCCAGCATCCAACCCGTCAAGGAGCAAACCCCGTGATCCGCACCCACAACGCCGGAAGCCTGCGCGCGAGCGACATCGGTCAGCAGGTCACCCTCGCCGGATGGGTGGCGCGTCGTCGCGACCACGGTGGAGTCGCCTTCATCGACCTCCGCGACGCCTCGGGTGTGATCCAGGTTGTCGTTCGCGACGAGGCGATCGCGCACCAGCTCCGATCGGAGTTCTGCCTCAAGATCGTGGGTGAGGTCTCCCAGCGGCCCGACGGCAACGAGAACGCTGCGATCGACACCGGTGCGATAGAAATCCTCTCGGACGAGGTGGAGATCCTGTCCGCCGCAGCGCCCTTGCCGTTCCCGATTGACGATCACATCGAGGTAGGCGAAGAGATCCGCCTCAAGCACCGCTACCTCGACCTGCGCCGCTCAGGCCCCGCTCACGCGATCCGGCTCCGCAGCAAGGTCAACCGCGCGGCGCGCGCGGTGCTCGAGCAGCACGACTTCGTCGAGATCGAAACTCCTACCCTGACGCGTTCGACTCCCGAAGGCGCGCGCGACTTCCTCGTGCCGGCCAGGCTTCGCCCCGGCAGCTGGTATGCACTTCCGCAGAGCCCGCAGCTGTTCAAGCAGCTGCTGATGGTGGGCGGCATGGAGCGCTACTACCAGATCGCGCGCTGCTACCGCGATGAGGATTTCCGTGCGGATCGCCAGCCGGAGTTCACCCAGCTTGACATCGAGATGAGCTTCGTCGAGCAAGACGACATCATCGCCCTCGGCGAGGAGCTGCTTGTCAGCATCTGGAAGCTCATCGGCCACGACATCACGACTCCCATCCCGCGGATGACCTACGCCGACGCCATGGCCCGCTACGGCTCGGACAAGCCCGATCTGCGCATCAGCACCGAGCTCATCGAGTGCACCGAGTTCTTCAAGGACACTGGATTCCGTGTCTTCCAGGCACCGTATGTCGGCGCAGTCGTCATGCCCGGCGGCGCTTCGCAGCCGCGCCGCCAGCTCGATGCCTGGCAGGAGTGGGCCAAGCAACGGGGCGCCAAGGGCCTGGCCTACGTGCTCGTCGGTGAAGATGGCGAGCTGGGTGGCCCCGTGGCCAAGAACCTCACAGACACCGAGCGTGCCGGCCTCGCCGACCACGTCGGCGCCAAGCCGGGCGACTGCATCTTCTTCGGCGCAGGTCCGGTCAAGTCGTCCCGCGCCCTTCTGGGAGCCGCGCGCCTCGACATCGGCAAGCGTGCCGGAGTGCTGGATGAGTCGGCGTGGAACTTCGTCTGGATCGTTGACGCGCCCCTGTTCGAGCCAGCCGGCGACGCCACCGCTGCCGGCGATGTCGCCGTCGGCAGTGGGGCCTGGACGGCCGTGCACCACGCATTCACGTCGCCGAAGGACCTCGAGACGTTCGACACCGATCCGGGCGACGCGATCGCCTGGGCATACGACATCGTCTGCAACGGCAACGAGATCGGCGGCGGATCGATTCGTATCCATCGTGAGGACATCCAGAAGCGAGTCTTCGCCATCATGGGGCTCGGCGAAGCAGAGGCCGACGAGAAGTTCGGCTTCCTGCTCGAAGCGTTCAAGTACGGTGCCCCGCCGCACGGCGGAATCGCCTTCGGCTGGGACCGCATCGTGTCGCTCCTTGCCGGCGCAGACTCGATTCGCGAGGTGATCGCTTTTCCCAAGTCCGGCGGAGGCTACGACCCACTCACGGCGGCTCCTGCTGCGATCACGGCGGAGCAGCGCAAGGAAACGGGCGTCGACTTCAAGCCGGAGCCAGCCAAGACTCCCTGAGCGTTCATCTCAGATTCACGTGTTTTTCCGCGAATTCGCCCCTCACAGGGCGTAACGTCGGGCCTTGACGGGCAAAGGCGCCCGCGGGCAAGGAGAAACGTCATGAGCATCCACCACCTCGAGCACGCTGAGCCACTCGCGGGTCGGCGCGTCGTATCGGCCCTCGAACTGTTGGCCATGGTCGTCGGAGCTTTCAGTGTCACGGTGCTCATGCTGCATGTCAGTGCGCTCATCGCCATCGACTTCACCGGCTCAGAGGTGCTCGGTCTGGTCTGGCTCGCCATCCTCATCATCGGCGTGGCGATAGGTCTTCTTGGGGCGGTGTCGTTCGCCTTCGAACGCCCGCCGCACGCGATCGGCATACTTGCCTGGCTCATGGTCGTTCTTGAACTGGGGGCCAACCTAGCCCTCGCTGATGGCGAGATCGGTCGCATGCTGACGGGGTATCCCGATGCCTTGATGGGTCATTTCGACAGCGAGAGCATGATCGCCGCCTGGCGCTTCCCTCTCGCGCTCGTCGTGGGCCTGCTTTACCTAGCCTGGCTGGTTGAGAATCGCGCAGCCGCGCGCAAGAACGCCGACGGATAGCCCCTCACGAGACTGGACTGTCGCGAAACTGACCCCTCACTAGACTGACGAAGTGAGCTCAGACGGACTGTTCGATCTACCTTCCTCCACGGAGAACATCCCTGCGAGCGGCGGCAGTTTGAGCGGAGCCGATCATCGCTCCGCGCCCCTCGCGGTTCGGATGCGACCTCGCAACCTCGATGAGCTGATCGGGCAGAGCCACCTCACCGTTCCTGGCTCCCCGTTGCGGCAGATGATCGAAGGCGATCAGCCCATGACGATCCTGCTCTGGGGGCCTCCGGGGACGGGCAAGACCACGATCGCGTCGCTCATCAGCGCCCATACCGATCGTCGATTCGTCGAGGTGTCTGCGGTTTCTGCGGGCGTCAAAGAGGTACGCGAGGTGATCGCCGGTGCGCGCCGCGTGCTGGCCCAAGGCGGGCGCGAGACCGTGCTGTTCGTCGACGAGGTCCATCGGTTCAGCAAGGCACAGCAGGATGCCTTGTTGCCCGGTGTTGAGAATCGTTGGGTTTCGCTCATCGCGGCAACCACGGAGAACCCGCACTTCAGCGTCATCTCGCCGCTGCTCTCGCGGTCACTTCTGCTCACGTTGCAGTCGCTGACCGACTCTGAGATCGGCGAGATCGTCGATCGTGCGTTGGTCGACGAGCGAGGGCTCAGCGGCGAGTTCGAGATGTCAGAGGAGGCGCGCGATCACCTCGTACGCCTAGCTGGCGGAGACGGCCGCCGCGCGCTGACGTATCTCGAGGCCGCCGCGGGGGCGACTCGCTCGCAGCACAAGACGGTGATCGATGTGGGCGACGCCGCACTGGCAGTCGACAAGGCCGCGGTGCGCTACGACCGCCAAGGTGATCAGCACTACGACGTCATCAGCGCCTTCATCAAGTCGATGCGGGGCTCGGATGTCGATGCGGCGCTGCACTATCTGGCGCGGATGATCGAAGCGGGGGAGGATCCGCGATTCATTGCCCGGCGGATGATGATCTTGGCGAGCGAAGACATTGGCCTCGCAGATCCGAGCGCTCTGCAGACGGCGGTCGCGGCGGCTCAGGCGGTCGCAATGATCGGGTTCCCCGAGGCGCGGTTGACGCTCGCCCAGGCGGTCATCACGTTGTCGCTGGCGCCCAAGTCGAATGCGGTGATCAAGGCGATCGACGCGGCCCAGGCCGATGTCCATGCTGGCCTGATTGGTGCCGTCCCGCCGGCCTTGCGCGACGCGCACTACAGCGGCGCCAAGACGCTCGGTCACGGTCACGACTACAAGTACGCCCACAACGACCCGCGGGGCGTGGCGCCTCAGCAGCACGCCCCCGACGTGATCGCGGATCGCGAGTACTACGAGCCGGGAGCGCTAGGGGCAGAAGCCGCGTTAGGCGAACGACTCAAACGCATACGTGCCGTCCTCAAAGGCAAGCCCGAGCCCTCCTGACCCGCCACTCGCTCGTCCGCTGGCCCGCGTCCGCTGGCGGAACCAATTTGGTCGCCTTTTGCGCAAAAACACGACCATATTGGTTCCGCCAGCGGAGGGGCGAGGGCTAGACGGCGAGGTATCCGCCGTCGACGGGGATGATCGATCCCGTCACATAGCTGGCGAGGTCGGACACGCAGAACGTCATGACGAGCGCCATCTCGTCGGGCGTCGCCACCCGGCCGAGAGGGATCTTCGTCGTGTAGCGCTCGACGAACTCCTGCTCGGTGAGGGGCGTGCCCTGTGACTTGCCGTACTCCAGCGCTGAGTCCAACGCGTTGCGGGTCGCCGTAATGACGGGCGCGATGCCCAGCACGCGAATGCCGCTGGGGCCGAACTCGCGCGCGAGCGACTTGGTCAGACCGTTGACGGCGTGCTTGGACGTGACGTAGTGAGCCACGCCGTCGTTCGAGACCCGGAAACCAGACGTCGAACATACGTTGACGATGACACCCGAACCCTGCGGGATCATCGCGCGCGCGGCGGCACGAGACCCGAAGAAGGTCCCGTCGACGTTGATCTTCATGACGCGATGCCACTCGTCGGTAGGCATCTCCATGATCAACGAGTTGGGGTAGATGCCGGCGTTGTTGACCCAGACATCGAGGTGGCCGTGCTCGGCTGCAACCTCCTGTGCGACGCGCTCGGAGTCCTCCTCGAGGGACACATCGAGCTTCTTGGACGACACGCTGCGACCAAGGTCGGTCAACGCCTTTGCCTCGTTGTGGACACGATCGTCGATGTCGGCGAGCACCACGTGGGCACCCGCTTCACTCAAGCGATAGGCAAGCGCCAGCCCGATCCCAGCGGCAGCACCGGTGACGACGGCTACCTTGCCGGTGAAGTTGAGCATGTCGGACAAGGGGCGTAGTTCGGTGGTCATGTCACTCCTGAGAATTGGGGGGCTTGTCTCATTTTGCACCCGAAGAGTGTCATCGACGTTCAAGTCGCGAGACATGGCGGGGATGCATCGATGAAACTCGGCATCCATGAGAATCGCGGGTTAGGGTAGGGAATGCGTTTTTCGGGGAACTCTGCACGCCTTGTCCTTGCCCTCGTCGCGGCTCTCGTCGCGTCGACCTTTGCTTTTGGTTCGGTTGCTCAAGCGGCCGACACCGCGCCAGCGGGCACGTATTTCACGGTCAAGCTCAACAACGACTCTCAGGGAGACTCCGCCCGCTTCCGCAAGAACGAGCGCGTGTGGTTCCGCGGTCATCTCTATGACGGTGCTGGCCGGCCGCTGGCCAAGAAGACCGTCGTCATCCAGGCTGACACCGGCGCAGGGTTCCGCAAGATCCTGACGGTGGTCACGACCAAGTCCGGTAGCTTCATCATCGACAAGAGGCCCTCCACGACGATCAGGTTCCGGGCCAAGTTCGCGGATGTGAAGTCGGCCAAGCTGACGGCTACGCTCAGCTCCCAGACGCGCACCCTCGAGTCGCGCGCCGCCGCGCTGGCCTTCAAGCTCGGCGCGCGAGTCTCGGACATCTCCGCCAGCTCGTTCAAGGGCAAGACGGTGCGCCAAGCGACGTTCGAGAACGGCATGTTGGTCACGACGGGTGGAAGCACGTGGGTCGTCGACGGCCGGATCAAGACCGCTTACGTGAAGGCGGGCGGCCCTTCAGGAAACCTCGGCGGCCCTATCGCTGAATACACCTGCCGGCTGTACGAAGGCGGCTGCATCCAGCGCTTTCAAAACGGTGTCATCTACGTCAACAGGCACGCCAAGAAAACGTCGGTCGTCGTCCAAGGCACCGGCAAGGCGATGATGATCGTCGCTGCCGCGCAGTCGCAGGTGGGCTATCGCGAGCCGTCCTATCGACACAGCAAGTACAACGTGTGGATGCATCGAACCGGCCGTTACGACGCGTGGTGTGGCTATTTCCTCGCCTGGTCGAGCCGTGTCAGTGGCAATGGCAACGCGGTGATCAAGGCCAAGACCTTCGCGGGGATGGTCGCTGCCGAAAAGCGCCGCGGCCGTCTCAGCAGCTCGCCCGAAGTGGGCAAGCTCGCCTACATCGACTACTTCCGCAACAAGCGATCGACCCACGTCGGCATCGTCGTCAAGCATCAGGGTGCCCACATCTGGACCATCGAGGGCAACGTCAGTGCGGGCGGCGGCTCGGGCTACCCGCGCGGCGTCAGGTTGGTCAAGCGCAAAGAGTCGCAGGTACGTTTTTACGCTTGGCCGCGGTTCTGATCTCAGCCCCGCGCGGGTAGGCTCGCCTCTATGCCCGTAGCGCAGATTTTGCTCATTCTCACGACGCTGATAGCGGTCGTGGCACTGGGTGTTGCGCTCGTCGTCCTGCTCAAGATGCGGCAGATGGTGGCAGACGCACGCCGAGCCGATCGACCGTCCGACGTTGTCTCGCCCGGCCAGGAGGTCGTGCCTCTCGTGCACGTCGAAGCCGAGCTGGTCGACCCTGTCGAGCCGGGTTACGCGGTCGTCGAGGGCAAAGTGCTCGTCCAGCCGTCTCCTCAGCAGGTCCGCGCCGCGATCGTCGGCCGACCACTCGTGCGGCTCAATGTCGTGGTCGTCGGTATGGCTCACGCCTTGCGTCCTGAGAGTCGCGATCGAATCCGCGGGTTGATGCGCCGTGAGTTCCGTGCCCGCAAGAAGCAACGGCGTCAGGCGGCCCGCCGTGCTGCGTATGCACATCAGCCGGCCAACTCGTCGACGCCCGTTGTTGCGGTGCCCGACCGCAGGGAGCTGGGGTCGTGAAGCGCCGAGCAGCGTGGTTCGTCGCGGGTGCCGCCGCCGGACTCTATGCGTCGGTGCGTGCGCGCCGAGTCGCCTACCGGCTGACCCCTCCCGGGCTTCTCGACCAAGCCGGTGCGCTGGGTGTGGGCATTCGCGCTTTCGGCGAAGAAATGCGCTCAGGGATGAGCGCTCGCGAGTCGGAGATCCTGCACCAGTTCGGTCCCCAGGCCGCGCCCCCTAGGCTCAGTCACGACCAACCAAGCCTCAGCCTTGATGAAGGGAACGACCTCTGATGGAAACTGCGGAAATTCGCAGGAGATTCCTCGCGCACTTCGAGGCCGCCGGACATACCGTCGTCCCCTCGGCACCCTTGCTGTTCGATGACCCCAACCTCTTGTTCGTCAATGCGGGAATGGTCCCGTTCAAGCCGTACTTCCTCGGCCAGGAAACTCCGCCGTATGTGCGCGCGACCAGCGTCCAGAAGTGTGTGCGCACCCTCGACATCGAGGAGGTCGGCAAGACCACGCGGCACGGCACGT
>JAOPXA010000076.1 GCA_025965395.1 Nocardioidaceae bacterium
ACGTCACGATGCTCGATCAAGCTGCCCCGGTCGCCATCTCGTCGCAAGTGCTCAACCGCCAGGACGGCGAGGACGAGTATCACGTGTCCGCCGCCGCCATGGGCGAGGGCGCTGACCCGCGCAAGGCTGGCAAGCTCAGCCAGCGGGTCTTGGTGCCGGAGGAGCAGCGTGGCGGGCCTGACGACCCCCGCGTCGTGCTGGCGTACCGATGCGCCAACAGCAAGATGACGCTCGCCTGTGCGGTCGACCATACGATCGAGACCGAGAACTACTACACAACCTCCACCACGGTCGGCCCTGACATGGCCAAGGTCGTGTTCCGCGTCGACGCGCAACCCGGCAAGACGATCAGCATCACCAAGACCGTGGCCTATCACACGTCGCGCGGCGTGCCCTCGCGCGAACTCATCGACCGCTGCAACCGCACGCTCGATCGGGCGGCCTACGAAGGCATCGAGCAGCAGTTCGTCATCCAGCGCGCATGGCTGGATGCGTTCTGGGCGCGTTCAGACGTCGAGGTGGGTGGTGATCCGTCGATCCAGCAGGCCCTGCGGTGGAACCTTTTCCAAATCGCTCAGGCGAGCGCTCGGGCAGAAGGAAGCGGTATTCCCGCCAAGGGCGTCACGGGCTCCGGCTACGGAGGGCACTACTTCTGGGACACCGAGGTGTATGTGCTGCCGTTCCTCACCTACACCACGCCGCATGCCGCGCGGTCGGCGTTGCGGTTCCGCTACAACTTGCTGCCCGCAGCTCGCCGGCGAGCCGTCCAGCTCACCCAAAAGGGCGCACTCTTTCCGTGGCGCACCATCAATGGCGAAGAAGCTTCCGCCTACTACGCGGCCGGCACGGCGCAGTATCACATCGATGCCGACGTGGCCTACGCGCTGACGAAGTATGTCTGCGCGACGGGTGACCAGGACTTCATCGAGCGCGAGGGCATCGACATCCTCGTCGAGACCGCGCGTTTGTGGGCCGACCTCGGCTTCTGGCGCAGCGATGAGGGCGGAACGTTCCACATCCACGGCGTGACGGGCCCGGACGAGTACACGACCGTCGTCAACGACAACCTTTTCACCAACGTGATGGCGCGCTTCAACCTGCGACAGGCCGCTTTGGCGGTGCGGGAGATCCAGCGCGACAACCCCGACGCGTACACCGCTCTTGTCAGGAAGTGCAACCTGTTGCCCGACGAGGTGCACGAGTGGGAGCGGGCCGCGCAGTCGATGGCGATCCCGTTCGACTCGCACCTCGGCATCCATCCCCAGGACCTGCACTTCCTCGAGCGCGAGGTCTGGGACCTTGAGGCGACACCTGCCGACAAGCGCCCGCTGCTGCTCAACTACCACCCGTTGGTCATTTATCGCTTCCAGGTGCTCAAGCAGGCCGACGTCGTGCTGGCGCTGTTCCTCCAGGGTGACCACTTCACCGCCGAGGAGAAGCGGGCCAACTTCGAGTACTACGACCCGATAACGACCGGTGACTCCACGCTCTCGGCGGTCGTCCAGTCGATCATCGCGGCCGAGGTCGGCTATCACGAGCTTGCCTTGCGCTACTTCAACTCGGCCCTGTTCGTCGACCTTGACGACAGCCACGCCAACTCCTCCGACGGCGTGCACGTGGCCTCGACCGGAGGCGTCTGGAGCGCGCTCGTCAGTGGTTTTGGTGGCTTCCGCGACTACGGCGGCAAGATCAGCATCGATCCGCGCTTACCCGAGGAGTGGGACTCGCTGTCCTATCGCCTCACGGTCAAGGGATCGCGCGTATGTGTGACGGTCCGCGCCGAGAGTGTCGAGCTCGTCATCGAGGACGGCGAGAGCGTCCCCGTGAGCGTGCGGGGCGAAGATGTCTTGGTCACCAAGGACGGTCCCATCACGATTGCGCTCAAGGACCAGGGCCCACGCATCGAGGGTGTGCCGCAGCCGCCAGCCGGATCACGTCGCGCCGACGGCACGATCATTCGCGCGTCCGTCCCGTCTGCCTAACTCGCTCAACCCTTCGCGCCTCGACCCCTTCACCCCCACGATTTGGATACTTAGACGCGTATGACATCGACCCGATACGCGTTTGGGTATCCAAATCGTGGGGAGGTGGGGGGCTAGCGCTTGGGGGCGCGGAGGAGGAGTACGCCCGGGCGGACCTCTGCGGTCAGCTCGGTCGCTTCGCCCACCGGGTCTCCGTCGAGCTGCATGGGCGCCGGTCGCTCGGCGCGGATGACGACCTTCTTGCCAGTCATCCGGTCCAGGCGCGCGTTGGTGCGCTTCTGGCGGCCGATGATCCGCACGCCGATCGCAAGCCAGCCGAGGATGCGCTTGGGCGCCAGCACGACGACATCGATCACGCCATCGTCCAGCTCGGCGTCGGGCAGCAGCGGGAAACCTGCCTGGAGGTAGCCGACGTTGCCGATAACCACGGTGCGGGCGCGGAACTTTGCCCATTCGCCGTCGTCGATCTGAATCGAGATCTTCATCGCGGGGAACCGCAGCGACTTGGCGCCCGAGAAGATGTAGGCCGCCCAGCCGACCTTCTTCTTGAGCTGGTCGGGAGCTCCGGTCATGATCGCGGCATCCATACCAAGCCCCGCCATGACGAGGAAACTCGTGTCGGGCGCGGCATCGGAGTGGTAGGACACGAGGTCAATTGCCCGGTCGCCCCCGGTGAACACCACCTCGATCGCCTCGATGATGTTGAGCGGGATGCCGAGGTTGCGGGCCAGCAGATTGCCCGTGCCATGAGGGAGGATGCCGACGGCGATGCCGGTGCGCGCCATCTCGTCGCACACGACACGCACGGTTCCGTCGCCGCCCGCAGCGAACACGAGGTCGGCGCCGGCCTCAATCGCCCGTTGCGCCTGGCCCGTGCCTGGATCTTCCTTGGTGGTGGCGAGCCACAGCGGCTCGGTCCAGCCCTCGCGTTGCGAGACGGCCAAGATGCGCTGCTTAAAGACCTGGAGGTCACCGATCTTGATGGGGTTGTAGATCACGGCGAGCTTGCGGTTGCCGGAGCCCATGAGAGCGATGTCGCTACGGATCTCGTCGGGCACGCGAAGGGTCACGATCAGCCACAGTCCGAACGTGATGAAGGCGCCGAGCGCCGTGCCCACGACGACATCGCTGAGGTAGTGGACCCCCAGGAAGACGCGATCGGCCGCTCCGATAACCGCGACAGTGACCCATAGGAGCAGGAGCAAGCGTCGCTTGAGCGACCCGCGACGTGTCATGACGAGCGTGATGAGGATGAGCGCCGTGGAAAACATACCGGCCGCTGCCGCGTGACCGCTGGGGAATGAGTAGCCACTCTCGGTGAAAAGGGGCTCGTCCCACACCGAACGGGGTCGATCAAGGACAAACTTGCTTGTCGGCGCGATGATGGTCTCGGCCACGACGGTCAGCACCAACCAGACGGCTCCCCGCCTGACCCGCATGGTGAATGCCGTGGCGGCCAGGACGAGTAGTGCGACACGCAACGTCCAGGGATGGAGCACGTAAGAGATGCCGCGCCAAAACTCGAAGGACCCCGTGCCGACCGTCCGGTCGTACGCCCACTGTGCGACGGAGTCATCCACTTTCTGGACCGCCTCCACGTCGTAGCCGACAAGGATCGTGCCCAAGCCGACGATGAACGCGAGCCCGCCGAGGATCCACCACAACACGCTTTGGCGGCGTGGACGGGTGCGACGCAGATCGAACTTCACGTACGACGATCCTCAGCTCTCGGGCCACGCTCGAGGAGTTCGAGTGGGGTCGCCCCAGATTAGTCGACGCGGGCTGCGTAGTGGCTATGAGTATGGATTGCGGCGGCGCCGATAGTCTGGAGCAGTGATTGACGTACGCCTCCTCCGAGATGACCCCGACCAGATTCGCCGTGCCCAGGCTAGGCGCGGCGAGTCGAGTGACGTCGTCGACGAGTTGATCGCTGCCGACGAGCGCCGTCGGCATGCCATCGCCGACTTCGAGGCGTTGCGCGCCGAGCAAAAGAATCTCGGCAAGCGCATCCCCAAGGCCCAAGGCGACGAGAAGCAGGCCTTGCTGGCTCAGACGAAGGACCTGTCGGCTCGCGTCAAGCTCGCCGAGACCGCCCAGGGCGACGCCGCCACCGAGTTCGACACGCTGTTCAAGACGCTGCCGAATCTCGCTTCTCCCGATGCCCCCGAGGGTGGCGAGGAGAAGTTCGTCACGATCGAGGAGATTGGCACTCCGCGCGACTTCGCGGCGGAGGGCTTTGAGCCCAAGGACCACCTCGAGCTTGGCGAGGCACTGGGCGCCTTCGACATCGAGCGTGGCGCCAAGGTCAGCGGAGCACGCTTCTACTACCTCACCGGCGTCGGCGCACAGCTCGAGCTCGCGCTCATCCAGCTTGCCATGAACAAGGCGTTCGAGTGGGGTTTCATCCCCATGATCCCGCCGGCTCTCGTCAAGCCGTCCGCGATGGAAGGCACCGGATTCCTCGGTCAGGCGGCCGAGGACGTCTACTACCTGCCCAAGGACGATCTGTACCTGGTGGGCACCTCCGAGGTGCCGCTGGCCGCCTATCACTCCGACGAGATCCTCGAGGCCGAGAAGCTGCCGTTGAAGTACGCGGCGTTCAGCCCTTGCTATCGGCGTGAAGCCGGCTCCTACGGCAAGGACACACGCGGCATCTTCCGCGTGCACTGGTTCGACAAGGTCGAGATGTTCATCTACACGACCATCGAGGAGTCCTACGCGACGCACCAGAAGCTGTTGGCCTGGGAGAAGGAGTGGCTCGACGGCCTCGAGCTTCCCTATCGCGTCATCGACACCGCGGCGGGCGACCTGGGGCTTTCTGCTATCCGCAAGTTCGACTGCGAGGCGTGGATCCCGACGCAGAACGCCTACCGCGAGGTGTCCTCGACCTCCAACTGCACCGAGTTCCAAGCGCGCCGCCTCAACACCCGCGTGCGTACGCCCGAGGGCATCACGTCCGCGGCCACGCTCAACGGCACGCTGATGGCCAGCACGCGCACGATCATCGCGCTGTTGGAGAACCACCAGCAGGCTGACGGGTCGGTGCGGGTGCCCAAGGTGCTGCAGCCGTTCCTCGGTGGGCGTGAAGTGCTGGAGCCGATCGCTTGAGCACATTCCCTCGGGTCCTGGCACTCGACGTCGACGGCACGCTCGTCAACGCGAAGAACGAGATGTCGGATGCCGTCCGGAAAGCCGTGATGAGCGCCAAGGAGGCGGGAGCCGAGATCGTGATCTCGACCGGTCGGTCCATGCCGGGCGTGATCGATGCGGCCAAGAACCTCGGCCTCGAGTCAGGGATCGCCGTGGCGAGCAACGGGGCTGTCGTCTTCGAGTTCGACGGTGAAGAGTCGACGGTGCTGCAGACCATGACGTTCGACGCGCACGAGGTGGTGCATCGGCTGCTGGAGCGGATGCCCGACGCGATGGTTGCCGTCGAGGAAGTCGGCCTGGGCTTTCGGATCAACCAGAACTTCCCCAAGGGGGAGATCAACGGCAACATGACGGTGCAGACCCTCGAGGAGCTCATGGCAGAGCCGGTGACCCGCGTCATCGTGCGCAGTCCTGAGCACTCGGCCGAGGAGTTCGCCGCGCTGGTGCAAGACATCGGGTTGC
>JAOPXA010000146.1 GCA_025965395.1 Nocardioidaceae bacterium
AGGACACCTAGCGCCTTGTACGACGGAGGCAGGCTACTCCCAAAAAAGATGCTTGTCTAGTGAATAAAGTGTCTCAGTAGGCCCCAACTCATCATAGATGCGTCAATTGTGCATAAATAGAGGAAACGCTGCAACAACGAGGAATTTCAGCGGAGGTTACGGGTGAAATGTGGCCCAAAATACGTTCGAGAATCGAGGTTCATGGGCCGCAATCCTGACGTACGGTTCAGCGATGAAGAGATTGATAGGGGCCGGCCTCGCGGCCGCAGTCATCGCCGGGGGATTGGGACTTTCCTCCGGTGCACAGGGTGCTACAAGTTCCACTTCCACGACAGCGAGGGTCGCTCGGGCGGGCCTGCTGCCCATCGATCCGTGCGACCTCCTGCCAGGTCTGTGCGACGTTCCGGTCATCGGTCCTCTGCTCACCGACGTGGCGGATCTCTTGGACCATCTCCTGACGGTGCCACCGACCGGAGAACAACAGGCCGTTGCTGACCTCGTTCAGCAGATTCAGGGTTCTTTCGCCGGCCTGGATCCGACCCAACAGTCCGACCTCGCTGACGGCATCCTGACCCAGCTTCAGGGCGCTGGGCTCAGCCCGGCAGTCTTGACCGAGGTCCTCGCGCAGCTCAGCGGCCTCACGGATGGGACGCCCGCCCTCACGCAACTGGTGGACGATCTCGTCACCGTGGTGCAAGACCTGGTCGAGGGATTGCTCGGAATCGGCGGAGAGACTCCTGACCCGACTCACGTCCAGGCACTCGTGACCGATGTGCTCGATGCGCTCGCTACGGGCAACACGTCGACGGTCGTGACAGCGGTCGAGCACCTCATCACGTCACTCACGGGCGGTGACTCGCTCGACCCGAGCGTCCTCACCGACCTGGTCAACCAGCTCACGGCAGCACTTCAGTCGGTGGGCGACGGGCTGCTTCCTGACCAGCTGGTCACGATCATCAACCAGGTCACGCAGGCGGTCGACCCCGATGCCCCCATCACGGGCGTCCCGGTCACCCGATCGGCGACCCCGTCGATCTCGTCGCCGAAAGCGAATTTCACGAGCACGCATCCCCGCATCAGCGGCGTGGGGGTGAAGGGCGGGTCGGTCTTCCTCCGTACCAAGGCCGGCAAGGTCCTGGGCTCTGCGGCTGTCGGTTCTGACGGACGGTGGACGCTCGTGAGCGCCAAGCTGGTCGTGAAGAAGACGAAGTACTCGGTCACCGCGACGCAGGTCGTGCCCGGTCACTCGTCGTCGAACGCCTCGGCCGCGAAGACGTTCCGTGTCGTGTCGAAGGGGCCCGTCATCGCGACGAAGTCAGGCAAGACCTTCAAGACAACGCGACCCACGATCACCGGGATCGCGTACCCGAAGACCAAGGTCACGCTCTACAGCAAGGGCGGCAAGAAGCTGGGTAGCGCGACGGTCAAGGCTGACGGGTCATGGAAGATCAAGTCCAAGAAGCTCAAGAAGGGAACCCGAACCATCAAGGTCTCCCAGAAGGGTCACGGCAAGAAGAAGACGACCGCGGTCAAGAAGATCAAGATCACGTAACCGACCGCACGAAGAGCGCCGCCTCAGCCCCAGGGTTGTGGCGGCGCTCTTGCGCTTAGACGGCCGCGTCGATCGCTCGTGCTATCGGCGTGCTGCCGCCTACGACTTCCCACTGCTTGCCGATCGTGCGCGGGTCATCAAGGCATGCCGCGATGAGCGCCGCGACGTCCGCGCGCGTGATCTGACCTCGCTCGACCTCGTCGGCCAGGTCGATCAGGCCGGTGGGCGGATCGTCTGTGAGTCCTCCCGGGCGGATGATCGTCCAATCGAGCCGGGTCGCACGAAGCTCAAGGTCGGCGTCCCGTTTTGCTATGACGTATGCCCGCCAAACGGCGCTGACGTCAGCGGGCAGCGGCGCGTCGACCCCGATCGCCGACACCTGCACGAATCGTGAGATCCCCGCCAGATCGGCCCCGGCCATCGACTTGATCGCCCCGTCGAGATCGACCGTGCGCTTGCGGTCGATGTCGCCATCGGCGCCCGCGCCGGCCGCGAAGACCACGGCCTCGCTCCCCATCATCGCCATGCCCAGCTGCTCGGCGCCCGACTTCTCCAGGTCGACGATGCGCACCTGTGCGCCGAGCGCCTCGAGCTCATCGGCGTACGCCGGATTGCGGACGAACGCCACGGGTGTGTGCCCCGCGCTCGCAAGCAGCGGGATGAGCTGTTGGGCGATCTTTCCGTGCCCGCCGACGATTGCCACCTGGGTCATCCGAGTACCTCCACGCATAGAAGTTGTCTGCCTCCCCACCCTACGGGTCCCACCCACCTCCGCTGGGGGAACCAATATGGTCGAGTTTTGCCGAAAAATGGAGCCATATTGGTTCCGCCAGCGGAGGCCAGCGGAGGCGAGGGGCGGCGCGCGGATGGGGGCGGCGGTAGGGTCGAGGGGTGGAGCTGTATGTCTTTTCGATCCCGATGACGACGCGCTTTCGCGGCATCTCGGTGCGCGAGGGTGTGCTCTTCGAAGGTCCTGCCGGATGGGCCGAGTTCAGCCCATTCTGGGACTACGACGCCCGTCAGTCGGCGCCTTGGCTTGCTGCCGCGGAAGACTCCGCGCAGCACGCTTGGCCGACCGCCCTCCGTGATCGCATACCGGTCAACTGCACGGTCCCGGCCGTCAGCGCCGCGCGCGCTGCCGCGGTCGTGCACGCGAGCAACGGCTGCCGCACCGCCAAGGTCAAGGTGGCCGAGCCTGGCCAGAATCTCGCGGACGACATCGCTCGCGTCGAAGCCGTACGCGACGCGCTCGGCGCAGGCGGCAAGATCCGCATCGACGTCAACGGGCTGTGGTCCGTCGATGAGGCCATCCAGCGCATACCGGTGCTCGATCGCGCCGCCGGTGGACTCGAGTATGTCGAGCAGCCCTGCGCCACCGTGGAGGAGCTTGCGCTCGTGCGCCGCAAGGTCAGCGTGCCGATTGCTGCGGACGAGTCGATTCGCCACGCGGCTGACCCGATGCGCGTCGTCACGCTCGAGGCCGCCGACATCGCCGTGCTCAAGGTCCAACCGCTCGGCGGAGTGGCGGCGTGCTTGCGCATCGCGGAGCAGATCGGGATTCCCGTGGTCGTCTCCAGCGCGCTCGAGACGACCATCGGGCTCGCCGCCGGACTCGCGCTCGCCGCAGCGCTCCCGGAGCTTCCGTATGCGTGCGGGCTCGCCACCATGTCGCTCTTGACCGCCGACGTTGTCAACGATTCCCTTCGCCATGTCGCGGGGGAGCTCAGTGCTGGCCGCCCGACCCTCGATCCAGACCGTCTCGCTGCATGCGCGGCCGACGAGGAGACGACCGCTCGATGGGTCGCGCGACTCGACGACATACGACGGTGGAAGGCCGCGTGAACGCGTCAACCGCGATCGCTCGCGGTGTCGTGGACGCGTTGGTCGCATCGGGCGTCACCGAGGCTGTGCTCGCTCCAGGTTCCCGGTCGAGTCCCTTGGCCTTCGCGCTCCACGCGGCTGACCAGGCCGGTCTCGTGCGGCTGCATGTGCGGATCGATGAACGCACCGCTGGATTCCTCGCATTGGGCCTCGCGAAGGCATCGCGCCGCGTGGTGCCCATCGTGACCACCTCGGGAACGGCGGTCGCCAATCTGCACCCGGCGATGCTCGAGGCGAAGCACGCACGCGTGCAGGTGTTGGCCATCACGGCCGACCGCCCCGCCAGGCTGCGCGGGACCGGCGCCAGCCAGACGACCGATCAGATCAAGTTCTTCCACGGCATCCCGTATGCCCAGCTGTCCGCCCCCTCCGACGACATTGCCGCGATCATGGGCGAGTTGATGTCTTCGACGCGCGGGTCGGCTCAGCTCAACATCGAGTTCGACGATCCGCTGCTTCCGCCGGACGACGGGTGGGCGCCCGTGCCGAACAACGGGCTGGTGACCTATCGGGGCGTCTCCCGTGAGACCTTCGAGATTGCTCAAGGCCCCCGCACCGTCGTGCTCGCCGGCGACAACGCTGGCCGCGCGGCGCGAAGGCTCGCCGAGGCCGGGGGGTGGCCCTTGCTGGCCGAGCCAAGCTCGGGTTCACGCACCGGGCGCAACGCTCTGCGGACCTACCGTCTGATCCTCGCCAGCGACCTCGCTCAGCGGGTCGAGCGGGTCGTTGTGTTCGGCCATCCGACGTTGTCGCGACCCGTGACGACCTTGCTGAGTCGCGACGACGTCGAGGTCATCGTGGTCGGTGAGGACTTGTCCGGGTTTCCGCTCCCTGCTCGATTCGCCGACCAACTACTCGACAACATTTACGCGGAGGAACGCGACGGGCCCGAGTGGCTCGATGCCTGGCGCGCCGCTGACGCCAAGCTGGTCGCGGGCATCGCTGACGTCATCGCCACGGAGCCGACACTGAGCCCCCTGGAGGTCGCGGCCGAGGTCGCCGGCGCCCTCCCGCCCGAGGGGCTTCTCGTCGTCGGCTCGTCCAATCCCATCCGCGATCTCGACCTGATGATGGCCCCGACGCCGGTGGGGGAGAAGCGCCTGACTCTCGCCAACCGCGGCCTGGCCGGCATCGACGGGACGATTTCGACGGCGA
>JAOPXA010000115.1 GCA_025965395.1 Nocardioidaceae bacterium
GTGCGCATGAGGTGCAGCGCCGACTGGTAGGTGGCGCAACCGCCGACGAGCACGGGGACGTCGAGGTCGGCGATGAAGCGCTTGAGGTTCAGCGGCTCGTGGCGGGTGCTGACGTGCTCGGCCGACACCACGGTCCCCTGGATGACGAACAGGTCGACGCCGCTGTCGAGCACGGTCTGGGCGAACTGCACGGTGCGCTGCGGCGTCAGGGACGCGGCAGTGGTGACGCCGGCGTCGCGCATCTGCTTCACGCGCGCGGTGATGAGGTCGGCCTTGACCGGCCCGGCGTAGACCTCCCGCATGCGGGCCAGGGCGCGGCCCTGCGGCAGCGACGCGATCTCCTCGAGCAGCGGCTCGGGGTCGTCGTAGCGGGTCCACAGGCCCTCGAGGTCCAGGACGCCGAGCCCCCCGAGGCGGCCGATCTCGATCGCGGTCTCGGGCGAGACCACGCCGTCCATGGCGCTCGCCACCAGCGGCAGCTCGAACCGGTAGGCGTCGATCTCCCACGCGATCGACACGTCCTGCGGGTCCCTCGTCCGGCGCGACGGCACGATCGCGATGTCGTCGAACCCGTAGGCCCGGCGCCCGCTCTTGCCCATGCCGATCTCGACGTCCGCCATGCCTAGCGCCCCCCGCTGTAGTTCGGCGCCTCGGCCGTGATCTGGACGTCGTGCGGGTGGCTCTCCTTGAGCCCCGCCGCGGTGATCTGCACGAACCGGCCCTTCTCCTGCAGCTCGGGCACCGTGCGCGCACCGACGTAGAACATCGACTGCTGCAGACCGCCGACCAGCTGGTGGACGACGTTGGACAGCGGCCCGCGGTAAGCCACCTGCCCCTCGATGCCCTCCGGCACGATCTTGTCGTCGCTCTCGACGTCGGCCTGGAAGTAGCGGTCCTTGGAGTAGGACTTCTTGCCGCGCGAGGCCATGGCGCCCAGCGAGCCCATGCCGCGATAGGTCTTGTACTGCTTGCCGCCGACGAAGACGAGGTCGCCAGGGCTCTCTTCGCAGCCCGCGAGGAGGGAGCCCACCATGACCGTGTCGGCGCCAGCGACGAGGGCCTTGGCGATGTCGCCTGAGTATTGAAGGCCGCCGTCGGCGATGACCGGTATGCCCGCCGGGCCGGCCGCGAGCGACGCTTCGTAGACCGCCGTCACCTGAGGAACGCCGACGCCCGCGACGACGCGCGTCGTGCAGATCGAGCCTGGGCCCACACCGACCTTGACCGCGTCGACCCCGGCGTCGACGAGTGCCTGAGCACCTGCGCGCGTGGCGACATTGCCGCCAATGACCTGCACGTGGCTGAGCGCCGAATCACCTTTGATGCGACGCACCATCTCAAGTAGCAGGCGCGCATGGCCGTGGGCCGTGTCGACCACGAGCACGTCCACGCCCGCCTCGACAAGCGACGTTGCGCGGTCCCACGAGTCACCGAAGAAGCCGACCGCCGCTCCGACCAAGAGTCGGCCGTCCGCGTCCTTGCTCGCATGGGGGTACTGCTCGGACTTCACGAAGTCCTTGACCGTGATGAGCCCGGCGAGGTGGCCCGAGTCGTCGACGATCGGAAGGCGCTCGCGCTTGTGAGCGCGGAGGAGTTCTGCGGCGGCGTCTCGGGAGATGCCGACGTGGCCCGTGATGAGCGGCATCGGCGTCATGATTTCGCCGACGGTGCGAAGCGACCATTCCTGCACGGGGACGAAGCGCAAGTCGCGGTTGGTGATGATGCCCAGCAGCTTGTTGTCCTGGTCGACGACGGGAAGGCCCGAGACCCGATATTCACCGCATGTCTCATCGAGCTCTTCGAGCGTCGCCTTCGGGTTGATCGTGATCGGATTGGAGATCATGCCGGTCTGGGTGCGCTTGACCAGGTCGACTTGGTAAGACTGATCGTCGATCGAGAGGTTGCGGTGCAGGATGCCAAGGCCGCCTTCGCGCGCCATGGCGATCGCCATACGGGACTCGGTCACCGTGTCCATCGCGGACGAGAGAAGCGGGATGTGGAGACTCAGGTTGCGGGTCAGGCGAGCGGTCGTGTCGACCTCGCTGGGGATGACGTCCGTCTCGCCCGGGAGCAGGAGCACATCGTCATACGTGAGGCCCAAGGCCGCGAACTTCTCGGGCACACCAGCGCCAGTCACATCCATACATCGATCTTACTCGCCGATGCGTGCTCCCCCCACCCCCGTCGGTTCCCCATGAGGCCATGGGAAGCCGACTCATCCAATGGGTTGCAACCCATGAGATGCGTCAATGACCCGAGGTGCGTGGCGGTGCAGTTCAGCGCGGCGCCGGTATGAGCGCCTCCACCTCGAAGGACGCCCGATCCGCCCGGTAGATGTCCCGCGCAAACTCGATGGCGCGCCCGTCTGCGTCGTAGGTGCGCCGGGTCAACAGCATCCCAGCGGACGCCGACCGCACGCCCAACAGCTTGCAAGCATCGTCGTCGATCACGACCGACTGGATCGACGCCGTCGCAGACACGGCGAGGACGGTGTACTCCTCGCGCAGCACGGCCCACAGCGATCCGCCAAGGTCCTGCTCGAGGAGCCCGGGTGTGAGCGCCGCCGGAACGTAGGTGGTCTCGATCGCGATCGGCTCACCATCGGCCGAACGCAGACGTTGCAACGCGTGCACCGTGGCGTTGGCCGTCAACCCCAATGCTTCGCGCACGGACCTCGTCGGCTTGCGTTCCTCGGCCCACAGGACCACCGCACCAGGGGTGCGCCCCAGCCGGCTGATCTCGTCGGAGAAGCTCGCGATGTGGAACGCCACACGAGGCTCTGAGACGAACGTGCCGTGGGGCGGACGCCGATAGACAAACCCCTCGCTCTCCAGCAGCGCGAGGGCGTGGCGAGCGGTCATCCGACTCACTCCATGCCGCTCGCTGAGGTCACGTTCGGACGCGATGGGCGTATGCGGATCGAGTCGCTCGTTGGTGATCGTGTCGCGGATCTCGGCGGCGATGGCGACATACCGAGGCGACTCTGAGGCACGTGCCACCAAGGTTCACCGCCTCCGCGCTAACGTTGTTGGTATATACCATTGCACACCAGACGCTGACCGACTGAAAACGAGCCCTCTGTGACCCATATCCTCGCCATCGACCAGGGGACGTCCGGCACCAAGGCGATCGTCGTCGACGAGACCGGCGCGGTCATCGCCCTGGCCGAGGAGACGATCCACCCGCGCTACCTCGACGGCGGAGGCGTGGAGCAAGACCCTCAAGAATTACTCGATTCGGTGCTGGTCGCTGGCCGCCGAGCCGTGACCACGGCCGGTCGACCCATCGACGCGGTGGCACTCGCCAACCAAGGCGAGACCGTCCTGGCCTGGGACCCTGCAACCGGCCAGGCATTGACCCCCGCACTCGTCTGGCAGGACCGCCGCGCGGAGTCGGTATGCGCGCGCCTCTCCGACCAGGACGCCTGGGTTGCCGAACGCACCGGGCTGGTGCTGGACCCATACTTCAGCGGCCCCAAGATGCGCTGGATCCGCGACAACTGGACGCTCGAAGGCGTGGTCACGACCAGCGACACGTGGCTGATCCATCAGCTGTGCGGTGCCTTCGTCACCGATGCCTCCACCGCGAGCCGGTCGCTGCTGATGGGCCTCGACAGCGTGCGGTGGGACGACGACCTCATCTCGCTGTTCGGCCTCACGTCCGAGCGGCTCCCCGCGATCGTCGCGTGCGACGACATCGTCGGTACGACGACGGCCTTCGGCCCCGAAGTCCCCGTCACCGGGCTGATCGTCGACCAGCAGGCGGCGTTGCTTGCGGAG
>JAOPXA010000118.1 GCA_025965395.1 Nocardioidaceae bacterium
CGACGACGAGGGCCGGCCGCAGATGCATCCAGCCATCGTCTCACCCAGGGACCGAACCCCGGGGAAAAGATTCTAGGCCGAGCGCAAGGTCCGGTACGAGATGAATGCCGCACCAAGCGCGAGGATGATCGCGACCGCCGACACGTACTGGATACCGGTGTCAAACGCATGCTGCGCCGACAGCAAGAGCTGCTCGCCGACACCGTTGGGATAGCGCCCCGCAGTCTCGACCGCTCCGCCGAGTGTCTCGACCGCCTTGTCGTTTGCGACCTGCGGCAAGCTGCCCGGCACCTCCAAGTGGTCGCGATAGGTCGCCGTCAGGATGCTGCCGAGCACCGCTGTGCCGAGCACTGCGCCGATCTCGTATGCGGTCTCGGAGATCGCCGCAGCGGCCCCTGCCTTGTGCGCAGGGACGCTGGTCATCACGATGTCGTTGGTCAGCGTCTCCGCGAAGCCGATGCCGATACCCAGCACGGCAAACGCGAGAGCAAGGGACCACGCGGTTGGCACACCCCCCACGAACGCCGCAATCGCATACCCCGACGCCGAGAGCACGAAGCTCAACGCGATGACAAGGTGAATCGGCACGAATCGCACGACCCGCACCGCCGCGAAGCCTGCGACCACCGTCGCCGCGAGGCCCGGCAGAAGCACATACGCCGAGTTGAGCGGACTCAACCCCACGACGAGCTGGAGGAACTGCGCGGCGAAGTAGATGAAGCCGGCCAGGCCCATCATGCTGAGCAGGTTGGCACCGATCGCGCCGCTGAAGACCTTGTCGGAGAACAGCGACACATCCAGCATGGGCGAGCTCGACCGCTTCTGCCGGCGCACGAAGGTGACCAGGCTGATGACGCCGACCACCACACCCGCAATCACCTCATCGCTGAGGCCGCCTTCGGCGAAGGCCTTGATCGCATAGACCAGCGGAAACATCGTCGTGAGGGAGAGCACCACGCTCGTCGCATCGACCGGGCCAGGGTTCGGGTCGCGCGACTCGGGAAGAAACAGGTAGGCCAGGCCAAGGAACAAGACGAGGACGGGCACGTTGATGAGGAAGACCGACCCCCACCAGAAGTGCTCGAGAAGCCAACCACCGACGACGGGGCCCAGGGCCGCACCGCCCGAGAACATGGCCGCCCAGGTGGCAATGGCCATCCGGCGCTGTCCACGATCGACGAAGATATTGCGGATCAGCGACAGCGTCGACGGCATGAGGCTTGCGCCGAAGAAGCCCAGCAGGGCGCGCGACAAGATCAGCATCTCGGGGCTCGTGCTGAAGGCCGCGATGACGGAGGCTGCGCCGAACCCGACCGAACCGATCACGAGCAGCTTGCGCCGACCAATGCGGTCACCCAGGCTACCCATCGAGATCAGAAGACCCGCGAGCATGAGTGCATAGATGTCGACGATCCAGAGGAGCTGCGTGCCCGACGGCGCCAGCGAGGTGCTGATCGACGGCAAGGCAAAGCTGAGCACGGTGTTGTCGATCGACACCAGGAGGACAGGCAGCATGAGCACGCCAAGAGCGATCCATTCACGCATCCCTGCACGCTCCGTCGCACGAGTCTCGTTGATACGAGTGGTCATGTTGTCCTCCTTCGAACAATCGTCGTATAGGGACGGTCGTATCTAGACCGTCTAGACGGTACAGTAACAGATGCCCGCGACGAGATATTCCCTGACTACACTGAGCGCATGCCAGCCGATGGGGGACCCACGCGCGATCGGATCCTCGATTCCTTCGAAAAAATCCTGGTCAGCGGCGGCACGCGTTCGGCCACCATCGACGCGGTTGCGGCCGAAGCGGCCGTGTCCAAGGGCGGGCTGCTCTATCACTTCCGCAGCAAGGACGACCTGCTCGACGGCATGCTTGCGCGCCTGGCCGCACGCGGCGCCGAGGATGTCGAGAAGATGCGCAACGCACCCGGAGGACCCGTCGATTACTACCTCGAGACCTCCATCGACTCTGGCAGCGATTTCGACCGTGCGCTGATCGCCGCCGCACGCGTCGCGTACGAGTCCGAGGAACGCGCTACCCGTGCCCTCGCCGCGCTCCGTGATGCGTGGTTCTTGGTCCTGCGGGACCACTTGGGCGACGACTCTCTCGCAAGGACGATCCAGCTGATCGGCGACGGCCTCTACTTCGACGACACCACCGGCCTGACCGACAAGACGTCCCTCAGTCACGTACGCAACGTGCTCAAGCGCCTCGGCGCTCTCGATTCCTGAATCTGCGGCCAAGCTCACGCCGAGTAGGCATACTGGGGTCCATGGGGTTCGAGCGGAGAAACGTCGGTCGGTGGGTGGGGCTGATTCTGGCTCCCGCGCTGGTTTTTGCCGCCACCGCAGCCGCCGTGCCCGATCCGGAGCCTGAGACACCAGTCGTCAAGACGATCATTCGCAAGAAATCGATCGGCAAGTCGGCCAACAAGCGCCCCATCCTTGCCTGGCACTTGGGCGATCCCCAAGCGAAGAAGACGGTCGTGCTCATCTCGGCGATCCATGGCAACGAGAAGGCGGCCGCAACGATCCTGCGCAACCTTCGGGACGGCAAGCCCATCAAGGGCGTCAATCTGTGGATCATCCCCGTTGCCAACCCCGACGGCTACGCGAAGAACTCGCGCCGCAACGGCCGCGGCGTCGACCTCAATCGCAACTTCCCGGTGAAGTGGAAGAAGGTCGGCGGCTACTACAACTCCGGCAAGAAGGCCGCCTCGGAGCCTGAGACTCGGGCTCTGATGAAGTTTATCGAGGCCAAGGACCCTGACTACCTCATCAACTTCCACCAGCCGCTCTACGGTGCTGACACCAGCGGCTCGCGGTCGCCCAAGTGGGCCAAGAACCTCCGCAAGGGCCTCAAGCTGCCCGCCAAGAAGTTCCGTTGCAAGTCGACCTGTCATGGCACCTTCACCATGTGGTTCAACAAGGTCCAAGAAGGCACCACGCTGACGATCGAGCTCGGCGCTCATCCGTCGAAGAAGTACCTCACGAAGACCGCTCCGAACGCATTGCTCAAGTCCTTCAAGGCCACGCGCTAGACGTCAGGGACGCCGCACGACGTAGCTGCTGCTCCAGATCTTGGTCTTGCTCGTGCGTGTGCCCGGCTTCGATGCGTGCCAGATGCGGTTGCCGCCGGCATAGATCGCCGCGTGATAGGCGTGACCACCGTGGGTGAAGATGATCAGGTCGCCTCGTTGCTTGTGCGACTTGCTGATGTGGCGATAGCGCATCTGCCCGCTGGACGTGCGAGCGATCTTCTTGCCAAGGGCCTTCTTGTAGACATACCTCGTGTATCCGGAGCAGTCGAAGCCCTTGGGGGTGGTGCCGCCGTAGCGATACCGGGTTCCCTTGAGCGAGGCTGCGACGCGGATCAGTCGGTCGGAACGACTTATCTTGACGAACTTCTCGACGTGGTCGGACTTGACGATTTCTTTGGCGCCCATGGACTGCTCGGGGAGAGGAGTGGGGGCGGCGTTGGCGGTTGCGGTGGTTGCAGCAAGCGTGACGCCGGTCAACATACACAGCGAAACGAGCACAACAAAAGCGCGACGGACGTGTTTCATGGTGGATCCTTCAATACCTACGAAAGATGACCTGTCGGGTTCGGGCTGAAGTGGCCCGCCGCGATGGGGAGTCGCGATTAACCCCAAGATCGCGGCATGCCGCGATCGGTGTTGATTGGGTCTTCCGTTCCTGTCTAAGCTCTCGTTTCACCCACGCTGACAGGATTCGGTGCCGTGGGTAAGTGCCGCAGGGGACGACACGATCGGTCAACCTACCCCCAATCCCTACCGTTTGGCCAACCGGGGCGGGGCCTTGCGTGTCTCTCAGGCGTGAATCGGCTCTAAGATTGGCGAGTGATCTCGCATGTCGGACAGCTATGACGGCGTCCACCAGTCAGCCCATCCATGCCGGTCACTGCACTGGTCGGTTTCACGAGCTCCTTCGCGGTCGTGATCGCAGGCCTGCACGCCGTCGGCGCCAGTCGCAGCGAGGCCGCCTCGGGGCTCCTCGCCCTCTGCATCACGCAGGGCGTCGGCATCATCTGGCTGACGCGTCGCTACCGGATGCCGATCACGCTCGCGTGGTCCACACCGGGGGCCGCATTTCTTGCGGGAACGGGGGCAGTGACGGGTGGCTGGCCTGCCGTCGTCGGTGCCTTCATCGTGGTGGGATGTGCCTTCGTGCTGACCGGCTTGTGGCCGGCCTTGGGGCGCCTCATCACGCGCATACCGACCACGATCGCGCAGGCGATGCTGGCGGGGGTGCTGCTGCCGTTGTGCCTGGCGCCCGTGACCGCTGTGCGCGATCAACCGTGGGCGGTGCTTCCGGTCATTGCGGTATGGCTGTTGGTCCTCCGGTTCGCTTCACGGTGGGCCGTTCCCTCGGCCTTCGTCGCGGCGGCGATCGTGATCGCGTGTGACCTGGTGCGAACGGGGACGGCGGTTCCGCTCAGTGGGCTCGCCCCGCAGATCGACCTGACCACCCCGCACCTCACCTGGCAGGCCATCGTCGGTGTCGCGATCCCGCTGTACATCATCACCATGGCTTCGCAGAACATCCCTGGAGTCGCCGTGATGGCGTCATTCGGCTATGCGGTCCCGTGGCGCTCGTCCATGGCGGTCACCGGCGTCGGCACCATCATCGGCGGCCCGGCTGGCGGACACGCGATCAACCTCGCCGCCATCAGCGCGGCGCTAGCAGCGGGCCCCGACGCTCATCCCGATCGCGACAAGCGATGGATCGCGGCCTCGACCGCGGGGTGGCTCTATCTCGTGCTGGGTGTCGCCTCCGCAGCGGTCGTGACACTGGTGGCCATCGCTCCACCAGGGGTCATGGAGACGGTCGCTGGCCTCGCCCTGCTCGGCATACTCGCGACCTCTCTGACGTCCGCGCTTTCGGAGATAGTCGGGCGCGAGGCGGTCATCGCAACCTTCCTGGTCGCCGCATCGGGCGTCAGCATCGCGGGGATCGGCGCGGCATTTTGGGCGTTGGTCGTGGGCATCGTGATCCGCCTGGTGCTGGTACCGCGGAAGACTGACTGAAGCGCGGCGCTAGGCGAGTTGGCTGTAGGAGTCGATCTCGCCGATCAACAGCGCTTTGGCTTCTTCGCTCGCAAACGATCCCCGGACTCCGGCGCGGGCAAGATCGGCGACGCCCTCGCAATCGAGGCCGAGAATCTCGGCCGCAACCGCGTACTCGTTGTTGAGCGTGGTCGAGAACATCGGCGGATCGTCGGAATTGATCGAGATCGGTATGCCGGCCGCCATCAGTTGTGGAAGAGGGTGTTCGGCAAGGGATGGCACCGACCGAGTGCATACGTTGGAGGTCGGGCAGATCTCGAGCCCGATCTGGTTCTCGGCGAGATATGCCATCAACGCTGGGTCCTGCGCTGCGGCGATGCCATGGCCGATGCGCTCGGCTCCGAGGTAGTTGATGGCGTCCCAGATGGTCTCGGGTCCGGTCGACTCGCCGGCATGGGGCACGCTGCGCAAGCCAGCCGCCCGTGCTTGCTCGAAGTGCCGCGCGAACTGCGGGCGCGGCACACCGATCTCGGGTCCGCCGAGGCCAAAGCTCACCAACCCGTCGGGCTTGAGGCGCAGGGCTGTGTCCAGGGTGATGTCGGCGGCCGGGATCCCCGATTCGCCGGGGATGTCGAAGCACCAGCGCAGCTCGATGCCGAAGTCCTTGGCGGCACTCATGCGCGCGTCCTCGACCGCTTCGCAGAAGGCTTCCCCGGGGATCCCTCGGCTGATCGAGGAGTACGGGCTGAGGGTGACCTCGGCATAGCGAACGGTCTGCGCAGCTAGTTCGCGCGCGACCTCATACGTCAGCGTCCAGATGTCGGCGGGATCGCGGATGAGGTCGACGACTGACAGGTAGACGTCGATGAAATGGGCGAAGTCGTCGAACGTGAAGTAGTCGGCAAGCAGGGCCGGATCGGTCGGGACCGGGGTCGATCCGGAGTGGCGTTGGGCGAGCTCGGAGACGATGCGGGGCGAGGCGGATCCGACGTGGTGAACGTGAAGCTCAGCCTTGGGGAGTCCGGCAATGAAGGTCACGAGATCGCGCATGCGGCAAGTCTTTCACGCCTCAGATGCCTCACGAGTTACCCCGCGCCCCACGTGTTGGGCGAACTAGCGTCGTGGCGCCCCGATCTTGCTCGGACGGCACGCGTAGGTGCAGACGGCAAGGATCGCGGCGGTGGCCAACAGTGCTGCGTCGACCGAGACATGGTCGGCCAAAGTGCCGTCGAGGGCCGCGGCCAACGGGCGGGCCGCAACGAACCCCACGAGCCACAGCGCCATGATGCGACCTCGGTAGGCGTCAGGAGATCGCTCTTGGACGAGCGTGCCGATGCTTGAGGTGGCACTCGAGAAGCCGAGGCCCGTGAGGGCAAACGCGATGAGGAGAACGGCATGGGTCTGGACGAGCGCCGGTGCGGCCAAGCCCACCGTCATCAGGGCGAGCCCCGTCGTCGCCACGGTCGCGGGCGATGCGCGCCGATGGATCCATCCGTGGAAGACGAGTCCGCCCGTTGCTCCGATGCCGAAGACAGCCAGCAGAATCCCGATGAACTCGGGCCCTTCGCCGATCGCGTCGACGATCGCGGGCGACAACGTGACGGTCGGCTCGACCCCGAACCCGACGGCCGTGATGCCCATCAGCAGGATGAAAAGCGGACGGTCGCGCCACACGTACCGAAGCGACGCACGCACGGACATGTCGGCGCCTTCGAGGTCGACGTGAGGACTGGGGATACGTACGACGATCATCATCGCGACGAAGAACAGGTGAAGTGCCCCTGCAAGCGCAAAGGCGGCCGCCGGACCCATGTGCACGACCACGAATGCGCCCAGTGCGGGTCCACCGACGCGAGCCGCCGTCAAGGGAGCCGTGTTGAGCGCCATGGCGATGGACAGCTCACCGGGGCGCACGATCGAGGGAATGATCGACTGGAGTGCGGGGCCGCCGATGGTGAAGCCGACGCCCAAGATCAGCGAGGAAATCAGGACTGGAACGGCGCCGAGAAAGCCCTTGCCAGGGTCGACGAGGAGGAACCATATCGCCAGGGCACCTGATCCGATAGCGCAGACGAGACGTCCCACCAGGATCTGCGCGGCAGCATGGCCCCGATCGGCAAGCTTGCCGCTGAGCGGCGTGAGCATGAGCTGGGGCATGACCTGCCCCGCGGAGACGAGGCCAACGAGCAGCGTCGAACCCGTCGCTTGGTAGACCACGATGGCGGACACGATGCTGTGCACCCATACGCCGCCGACCGAGAGCAGCTTGCCCCAGAAGATCGTGCCGAATACCGGGTCGAAGATCAGCCGAAGGGCACCGCGAGGAGGCAGGCTCGAGTCGCTCGTCGCGGTGGCGACTGACGGTCTTGCGGTCTGGGTCACGCGTCGCCGTCGAGCCGCTCGAAGCCCGTCTGCAGGCGCCCGAGGAGATGGGCTAGCTGGTCGATATCGCTCTGATCCCAACCCGCGGTGACCTCGGCGAGCATCGTGAGTCGCCGCTGCGAGGTTGCTTCCAGTACGTCTTTGCCGCCAGCGGTGAGCTCGAGTTGTGAGCGTCGTTGGTCGTCTGCGGCGGGCGCTTTGCGCAAGAGATCTGCCTTGACTGCGTTGTCGACGGAGCGACTGGCCGTCGAGTGCTCGACGCCCAGCTCGACAGCGATGTCGCCGATGGAGGGCACGTACGTCGTCGTCGTCCGACGCTCGACGGCACGCAGGATGCGCAAGCTCCCCACACCGCCCTCGATGGCGAGATCGGTCAGCAGCAGCCGCCGATACTGCGGGCCGTGCAGGTAGACGCGCAGCGCGATGATGCGCTCGTCGAGCTCTCGCAACATACGGGTCATCATCGGCACAGATATATGCATACCGCATACATATATTTCCCGTCAACGCCCCACCACCCGCGATCCGTACGCAAGGAGGCGCTGATCCGTACGAAGTGCGGCGAACTTCGTACGGATCGGCGGGTTCTTGCGTACGGATCGGCGTGGGGGAGTCGATAGAGTTCCCGTCCATGACTCCGCGTCGCACCGTTGCAGCGCTTGTCGGGTTCGTGCTGGTGCTGGCATTCGTCGGCTGTGGGGCAACAACATCCACACGCGGGTCAGGATCTCCAGGCGGCGAACTCTTCACGAAGGACACGTGCGCGGACCTCGTTGTCCTCGGTTTGCGCGGTTCGGCGCAGTCGCCAACGACCTACTCGGGTGTCGGCGAAGAGGTCTACAAGTCAGTCCGAGCCATGGCGAAGCGCGTACGCTCCACATCCAAAACAAGCATGCGCGTGGAAGGCGTTCCCTATCCGGCGGCCAGCCCACCTACATTTGTGGAGTACTTGGCCAGCGTTCGCCAGGGCCAAAGGCAACTCGCAGCGACGTACTCAAAGCTCGTCTCGGCGTGCCCACACACGAAAATCGCTCTGACCGGATTTAGCCAAGGCGCCCACGCGGTGCACCAATTTGCGCACGATCTGTCAGCGTCCCTTGCGAAGCCACTCGTCCTGGTCGCGCTGATCGGCGACCCCCGTCGCAATCCCGACGACACCATTCACCAATGGTTCTACTCGAGCGAAAGGCCTACGGGGCGCGGCAAGGACGGCGTGGGCCCACGATTCAATGCCGCTACCAGAAAGACCGCGATTTCCTTTTGCGTGGCCGGAGACGAGGTCTGCGGCTGGCGGAACGCCGATGCGGCGGCCGGCCTCTCCGCCACTCATCGCACGTTCTACGAAAAGCAAAGATCAGCTGACTCCACAGGCGCCCAGATGTACGCCCTTGTGAGGCGCTCGCTCGACTGAAAGAGGCGTCCGCTGCGTGTTTCGTACGGATCAACGGCGACAAGCGTACGGATGAGCGCATCCTTGCGTACGGATCGCGGGTCCTTGGTGCGCGAGGGGGGATTTGAACCCGATTCCGGGACCACTTGCGCTACCCTGAGACGACTGCGAAAACCCTTGATCAGACTGGAATGCCAGTCATTTTGTCGATGGGTTCTCATGGGTCGGAACCCTACCGGATGGGACTGAATGGGTACACCGTACCCAGGTCCAGCGACGCAGCGCTAGCGACTGATCGAACGTGGGTTCCATCCTCTGTCGGAGGGACTGAAGGACAAGATGAAGGGCCCGATGCTCGCGATGCAAGCAGCGGACCCTTCAGCCGAACGAGTGAGAGTGACTACTCCGTGAACTCGTCGTCGCCCTCGTTTACGAGTTTCTTGCCAATCGACGTGGTGCCATCCTCTGAGTAGACCGTCACCCAGATCTCGCCTTGGGAGTTTGGCTGCACCATCAGTTCCTTCTCGCGCTGCTGTTGCGCTTGGAACTCTTCCTTGGGAATCAAAACTGGCT
>JAOPXA010000132.1 GCA_025965395.1 Nocardioidaceae bacterium
CGTTTTCGGGAGCTGTCGCGACGGGTGCGTTCGTCTATGGCGCCGTGTATGAGCGCAACGCCTTCACCCTTCGTACGTTCACCGTCCCCGTGCTGCCCAGAGGCAGCGGTCCGTTCACGATCTTGCATCTTTCCGACGCCCACATGATGCCGGGTCAGTCGCGCAAGCAGGCGTGGTTGCGCGGCTTGGCTGAGCTCGAGCCCGATCTCATCGTCAACACCGGCGACAACCTCGCCCACCTCGACGCAGTGCCCGCCTTGCTCGACTCCTTCGGTGAATTGCTCGACGTGCCGGGAGTGTTCGTGTTCGGGTCCAACGACTACTTCACGCCCACGTTCAAGAACCCCGCCGCATACCTCTTCGCCCACAGCGGCGGCGCTCGGACACGCGAGGCGGACTTGCCCTGGCGCGACCTGCGCGACGCCTTCACCGGTGAAGGCTGGCACGACCTCTCCAACCAGCACGCGCGGTTCACGGTCAACGGCCTCGACCTGGCCTTTGCCGGGGTCGACGACCCGCACCTCGGCTACGACGACCTCGCAGCCGTCGAAGGACCTGCCGCAGCAGACGCGGACCTCGCCATCGGAGTCGCCCATGCCCCCTACCTCCGGGTGCTCGACGCATTCAACCGTGACGGCTATCCCCTGATCCTGGCCGGCCACACCCATGGCGGCCAGGTCGCGGTGCCCGGCTATGGCGCCCTCGTCACCAACTGCGACCTCGACCGCGAGCGCGCCAAGGGCTTGCACCAGCACCGCACACCGGGCAAGGCGGCGTCGTGGATGCATGTGTCCGCGGGCCTCGGCACCTCGCCCTATGCTCCCATGCGTTTTGCTTGTCGCCCCGAGGCGTCGCTTCTCACCCTGACTGAGATAGACTCGTTCGGCTCCTGAAAACGGAGCGTCGGGCTGTGGCGCAGTTTGGTAGCGCGCGTCGTTCGGGACGACGAGGCCGCAGGTTCAAATCCTGTCAGCCCGACTCATCGAAATCCGTGTGATGGGCACCGTATGCGTGACGCATACCGTGCCTATCCCACGGAAATCGACTTGCTGAGAACCGAGCGGAAGGCGTGCAGCCGTGAGTGAGACGCCTCCTGCGGAACCTACCTCCCGCGTACGCGACGGCGGTCGCCTCAAGGCCTACGCGGCCGTTGCCGGTGTCGCTCTGGCCATCGGAATCATCGGGGGCCTCGTCGGCGGGTTGCTCGTGCGGCAGTCGCCCTCGACGCGCGCGAGTCTCGACGCGACAATGTGCCCCGCCGCCAGGGTCGCCAACACGGTGCTCCCGTCCGTCGTGACGATCGGCGTGACCGCGGCATCTGGGTCGAGCAACGGAAGCGGTGTGATCGTCGACCGCTCCGGCTACATCCTGACCAATGACCACGTGATCTCCCCAGGCGCCAACGGCGGCACCCTCACCGTGCTCTTCAGCAGCGGGCAACAGGCTGAGGCCACGCTCGTGGGGCGGGCCACCGCGCTCGACCTGGCGGTCATCAAGGTCTCGCAGGACGACTCGTTGCCCTACGTGACCCTCGGCGACTCTGGTCGTCTCGTCGTCGGACAGCCTGTCGTGACGCTCGGTGCGCCTCTCGGCCTGGCGAGCACCGTCACGAGCGGCATCGTCAGCGCACTGAGCCGCGAGATCCGGCTTCCCGCCGACCAAGACAGCACCGCCCTGCTCACTGGTGCCATTCAGACTGATGCCTCGATCAACCCCGGCAACTCCGGGGGCGCCCTCGTCGACTGCCGGGGTGAGCTCATCGGCATCAACACCGCCATCGCCACCGTGCCCAACGAGTCGGGCGTGGCGGGCGGTGGCAACGTCGGCATCGGATTCGCCATTCCGGTCGATCTCGCCGTCGCCGTCTCGGACCAGATCATCAAGACCGGCACGTTCACCGCACCCTTCGTCGGGTTGCTCACCGCTCCGATCTCGGCCAGCACCGCCGAGGCTTTCGACGTCGCGGGCGGGCTGTATGTCACCTCGGTGGTCCCTGGCGGCCCGGCCGACAAGGCGGGCCTCAAGGTCGGTGACGTGATCCTCAGCGTGGCGGGCCGCGCGGCGACGACACCCGAAGCGCTGTTCGAGGCTGTCCTGCCCCGTCAGGTCGGCGACGAGGTCACCGTGCAGATCGGGCGCAACGGCGACCGCGAATCCGCCACACTCACGCTTGCGGCGCAGCCGACTTCTTAGCCTGCTCGAGGCGCCAGACACTCAACGTCACCACACCGAGCATCAAGGGAACGAGCTGCCAGCACACGCGGCAGATGATCATCCCGGCCACGGCCTGAGCTTCGTACGGCCCGCCGTTGAGGGCGAGGAGCGAGATGAGGGCCGCATCCAGCACTCCGATCGCGGCGAACGGCAGCGCGGTGAGGGGATAACTGATCAGCAGCGCCACGTAGATGGCGACCGCCGAGGCGGCGGAGCTGGGCACACCGGCAAATCTCATGGACAGCATCAGCAGCGTCGCCTCGGCCAGCACGAGCCCTAGGCTCGTGACGACGGCCGGGATGCCCTTGGTGCGAGTCGTCGCGCCCACCGTCTTGACGAACTTCGTGGTCCAGTCACGCCAGCGCGACGGCTTGATGCTGGAGAAGAACCGCGACACGTAGGTGGCCAGCGCGAATGCTGCTGCCCCCGCAGGATTCTCACCGCGCGCTGCCAGGACAAGCAGGGCGATCAGGAAGACGCTCACGACTCCTGAGGAGAGCGCGGTGTATGCGTAGCCGGACGTCGCGATCCCCGCGATGACGGCGACGATCAGGCCCAGCACCGGGGCCGTGAACCGTGCGACGTAGTAGGTCATGCTGTTCAGGGTGATCGCGCTCAGGGCATCCGACGCCCTGATGCCCCATGAATTCAGCATCGTCGCGCGCAGCACCGCATCGGTCGGCGACGGAGCCACGAAGGCGACGAGGCTCGCCGACAGGTCGCCGGCGACAGCTCGACGCACACCGAGCTCGGGCAGGAAGAGGGCGACCGGGAAGGCGTTCAGGAACTGCCGCACCGCGATGAACACCAGCAGCGCGCCGATCTGAAGCGGGCTCAGCTCACGGAGCTCATCCCA
>JAOPXA010000140.1 GCA_025965395.1 Nocardioidaceae bacterium
TCGAGACCGACGCGCGAGATGATCGCTACGCCGTTCCACTGGTTGACGCCGAAGTGCGCGACCTCGTAGCCGAGCTCATGGAGGGGCAGCGCCGGGAACTGGTCCTCGCGGCACTTGGTCTCTTGGATGGCCAGGACATCGACGTCGCTGCGCTCGAGAAACGCTGCCACGCGGTCGATCCGGCTGCGCACGGAGTTGACGTTCCAGGTGGCAATTCGCACCGGCCCAACGTACCCCACACCCGCCGAGGAGAAGAGTTCAGCGGGTGTCGGGGTCAGCGAGCTCGTCGGTGAGAAGTAGGTCTTGGCGCACCGTGGTGGTGCGGTATGCCGCGCGGCCGACCATGTGGGCCGACACGGGCGCGGTGAGCAGCTGAAAGATCGCCACGATCGCCAGCATCCCGAGGTCACCTGCATCGCGCACACGGAACGCCACTCCGCCGAGGATGAGCAGCAAGCCGAGCACCTGGGGCTTGGTGGCGGCGTGCATCCGGGTGAACAGGTCAGGAAAACGGACGAGCCCGATCGCTGCCGTGAGCGCGAGGAACGAGCCGGCGAGCAGACATACGGCACTCGCCACGTCACTGAAGGCGGACCACGTCATGACGACTCACCTTCGAGCGTGCCGCCCTTGCCCTCGCGCCCGACGAACCTGGCGACGCTCACCGAACCCACGAAACCGACCAGCGACAGCACCACGATGATCGGGATCGACGTGGTCGAGCGGGTGTAGGCGGCACCGACCCCGAGACCGGCAACGAGGATGGCCACGAACGTGTCCATGGCGACCGTCCTGTTGAGCGTGGTGGGCCCAAGAGCCATGCGCAGCAAGGTCAGCAGGGCCGCGACACCGAGCATCGCGGCACAGATCCAGACGACGACTGTCATGCGAGGCTCCCTTGTGCCCGTGCGCGGTAGGCCGCTAGCTCATCCTTCGAGGCGATTGCCTCCATGAGGCGGCGCTCCTGACGGAGCACGCGTGCGCGGGCAGCATCGACGTCGGCCTCAGACCGTACGCCGATGACGTGTAGGTAGAGCGTGCTCTCTTCGCGGGACACCTCGAGGAGCAGCCCGCCCGGGACGAGTGACGACAGCTCAGCGGTGAAGGTCAGATACAGATCCGATCGGGCGTGCAGCGGCACCTTGATGATCGCGTTCATGGGTTGCTTGCCGAACGTCAGGGCGATGCGCACCACCTGGATGCTCGCGGTCACGAGGTCGTAGACGAACTGCGCGACCAGCTTGACGAACGGGAGGGGTCGGATCGTGCCGTCGAACTGAACCGGCGGCAAGGGGAATACGCGCAACACGACCGTGGCGACGAGGAAACCGCCGACCACCTCCAGCAGACCGAAGTGCCCCCACAGCAGGATCCAGATGACCGTCAGCCCGAGGGCCATCGGCAGCTGGAATCCGAGCCGGGCGCGTTGGCGCCGGGTGGGGCTCATGGGCTGACCCCCAGCACGGCCTGGATGTAGGGCGTACGTTCGTGCAGCTCCACGGCGGCGTGAGAGGTCAGGGCAAACAGCGGCCCGGCGGCCAACGTCAGCCCGACACCGACGGCGACCAACGCAAGCGTGGGCAGCACCATGGCGCGTGGCAGACGCTCATCGACGGCGTATGCCTCGACCGCCACCCCGCGGCCCTGGCCACTCGGGCTGGACTGAGTGTCGGCATGGCCGCTGTAGAGAGCGCCGAACTCGTCTACCTCGGATGCGTCGACGCTGCGCGGCTGCCAGAAAGCTCGGTTCCAGGCCCGCGCGACTGCATACAGAGTCAAAAGGCTGGTCACGATTGCACCCACGACGACGACCGTCGAGAGCCAGCCGGGTTGGCCGGTGCCGGCTTCGACCAAGGCGAGCTTGCCGAGAAACCCGGATAAGGGAGGTATGCCCGCAAGGTTCATCGCGGGGATGAAAAACATGACCGCGAGCAGCGGGGATGCCTTGGCCAGGCCGCCGAGCTTGTCGAGCGCGGTGCTGCCGCCGCGTAGCTCGATGAGCCCGGTCACGAGGAACAGTGTGGTCTGGATCGTGATGTGGTGGGCGACGTAGAAGATGGCGCCCGAGAGGCCGAGGTCGGTGCCCAGCGCGATGCCGAAGATCATGTAGCCGATGTGGCTCACGAGGGTGAACGACAACATGCGTTTGATGTCGGACTGGGCGACAGCGCCCAGGATGCCGACGACCATCGTCGCGAGCGCTACCCAGAGCAGGAGGTCATTGAGTGGACTGTCTGGGAAGATGAGCGTCTGGATCCGGATGATGGCGTAGACGCCGACCTTGGTGAGCAAGCCGGCGAACACGGCGGTGACGGGCGCGGGGGCGGTCGGGTAGGAGTCGGGGAGCCAGGACGACAGCGGGAAGACAGCGGCCTTGATCGCAAATGCCGTGAGCAGCAGAAGCTGCAAAATGAGCTGCACGCTCGGCGCGACATCGGCCATCTTGCCCGACAGATCGGCGAAGTTGGTGGTGCCGGTGGCCGCATAGACGCTGGCGATGCCGATGAGGAAGATCACCGACGACAGGAGGCTCACGACGATGTACGTGGTGCCGGATCGGATGCGCGACTCGGTGCCGCCAAGCGTGATGAGCACGTAGCTGGCGGCGAGCAGGATCTCGAAGCCGACGAACAGGTTGAACAGGTCGGCAGAGAGGAATGCGTTGGAGACGCCCGCGCTCAGCACCAGATAGGTCGGGTGGAACACCGACAAGGGCGTCTCGCGGCCGAACTCCGAAATGCCCTGGCCGAGTGAGTAGAGCAGCACGATCAACGTGACGACGCTCGAAACCAACAGCATCAGCGCAGACAGCCGGTCGGCCACGAGGCTGATGCCCAGCTGGGCTGGCCAGCCGCCGACGTGGACGACCTGTGGGCCGTACTGGTCGGCGCGGTAGAGCAGGATCGCCGCGATCGTCACCGTGGTCGACAGCACCACGATGCTGATGATGCGTTGGGCGCTCGCCGATCGCCCGAAGACCAAGCAGAGGCCCGCGGCGAGCAGCGGCAGGATCACCGGCAAGGACACGAGGTGGGTCATGGCCGATCGACCCCCTCGGTGTCGGAGCCTTCTTCGTCGAGCTCGCCGCCGGCGCTGTCGTCGAAGCTGGTCGAGGTGTCATCACGTTCGGCGAGGCGGCGGATGAGGGCGTCCTCGACGTCGTCCTGCACGTCGTCGTTGCCGTTGATCTGCCAGGAGCGGTAGGCGAGGGCGAGCCCGAACGCGGTGACGCCGAGCGTGATCACGATCGCGGTGAGCGCCATGGCCTGGGGGAGTGAGTCGGCCATCGATGAGGTGGGGTTGTCGCCGACGATCGGCGGATTGCCCGCGGGCCCCGATGCCATGAGGAAGAGGATGTTGACGCCGTTGCCGATAAGGACGATGCCGACGAGTATGCGCGTCAGGCTGCGTTCGAGGAGCAGCGTCACGCCCGAGGCGATGAGCACACCGACGACGATCGCAAGGGTCAGGTTGGAACTCATACGCGCACCTCCTCGTCGGTCGGTTCGTCGGTCGTCTGGTCGGCATCGATGCCGCCGCCAAGGCTGCGCAGGATGTCGAGCATGAGCCCGACCACGACGAGGTAGACGCCCAGGTCGAAGAACAGCGAGGTCACCAGGTGCAGCTCGCCGACGAAGCCGAGCGAGATGTCGATCGTCGCGCTCTGGAGCACCTCTCCGCCCAGCAGGATCGGGACGAGGCCGGAGAGCGCGGCGGTGGCGAGGCCCAGACCGAGCACGAGTCCGGCGTCGACGGGTGCCGCTTCGTCGAGCTCATACCGTCCGCCGGCCAGGTAGCGGATCATGAGCGCGATGCCCGCGATCAGCCCTCCGGCGAAGCCTCCGCCGGGTGCGTTGTGGCCGGAGAAGATCAGATAGACCGAGAACACGATCACGGTATGGAAGACCAGTCGCGTGATGACTTCGAACACGATGGAACGGCTGGCCGGATCGACCGTGCGCCCGGCGCGCAACCAGGTCTGCTTGTGCGGCACATTGGGGGAGGCCTTGGTGTTGTCGCGGATCGCCTCGCTGGGCCGGACTTGCGTGGTGCGGCCGGTGATGAGGTAAATGAGGCTGGCGACGCCGGTGGCAGCGACGACCAAGACACTCAGCTCGCCCAGGGTGTCCCAAGCGCGAATGTCGACAAGGATGACGTTGACGATGTTCTTGCCACCGCCGTAGGAGACGGCCTCGGGCGCGAAGTCAGTGGAGATGGGGGTGGCGGTGCGGCTGCCCGCCGCGGCCAGGCCGACCCCAGCGGCGACCGCGCCCACCGCGACGCCGATCGCCACGCGGAACCATCGCGTCCCTGTCACCGGCCGGACGGAGAAGTACGGGGGGAGGCGGCGCAGCACCAGGATGAAGATGACCAGCATGACCGTTTCGACCAGGATCTGGGTGAGCGCCAGGTCGGGTGCGCCATGGAGCACGAAGAGCATCGCCGTGCCATAGCCGGTGACGCCGACGACCAGCACCGCGCGCAGTCTGCGCCGCGATCGGGCGGTGACGATGGCGGCGATGGCAATCACGGCCGCGACGACCGCCTGGATCGGGGTGTCCCACGCATACACGTCGCCCCACTCGCGGTTGCGGACGAGGGCGGAGCCTGGCACGGCGATGAGGACGAGCAGGATGATCGTGAGGTAGACGGGCAAGGACCCTCGCTGGGTGGCGCCGGTGACCTCGACGGCGAGGCGGTCGATGCCGCGCATGAGGCGGTAGAACGCGCGCTCGGCATCGGGGAGGCGGAGGTGCTCGGCGAGGGTGCGTTGCCCCTCGGCGATCGGCTTGCGGGCCAGGAACAACAACAGTCCGCCGATGACTGACACGGCCGACAGGGCGAGCGGCAGGTTGAAGCCGTGCCAGAGCACCAGCTCGGGTTCGTGCGCGCCCTCGGGGAACAGGTCGACATACCCGCGCAGCAGCTCGGTCTCGCGTGCGCCGAGGAAACCCACGACCAGTCCGACGGCGGCGAGCACGGCCGGCGCGAGGATGAACGACGTCGACGCGGGGCGGCGCGGAACGCATACGTCGACGCCTTGCTTGTCGCCGAAGATGCCCCAGACGAAGCGGGCGGTGTAGGCCATCGTCAGGATCGAGCCCAGGACGAGCCCGGCTAGCACCACCCAGGCGATGGGGCCGACGCCAGTGTCCTTGTCGAGGTCGATGAATGCCGCGAACACCGCCTCCTTGGCCACGAACCCGGCGAGCGGCGGGAGGCCTGCCATCGACGGCGCGGCGATCAGGGTGATGACGAAGACGACCGGCATGGTGCGCCGCATACCCGAGAGCTTGCGGAGGTCGCGGGACCCCGTGCTGCGGTCGACCACGCCGACGATGAGGAACAGCGCCGACTTGAAGAGCGCGTGCGCGGTGACCATCGCGATGCCCGCCAGCGCCGCCGATCGCGTGCCGACGCCGATGATCGTGATGAGGAAGCCGAGCTGGCTGACGGTGCCGTAGGCGAGCAGGAGCTTGAGGTCGTG
>JAOPXA010000141.1 GCA_025965395.1 Nocardioidaceae bacterium
TTCTGGAGGACGAGTGCTTCGATGACGTCTCCGACGGAGACGACTTCACTCGGGTCGATGTCGTGCTTGATCGACAGCTCGCGGGAGGGGATGACGCCTTCGGTCTTGTAACCGATGTCGAGGAGGACTTCGTCCCTGTCGACCTTGACGATGGTGCCGTCGACGATGTCGCCGTCATTGAAGTATTTGATGGTGAGGTCGATCGCGGCGAGGAAGTCTGCCTCTGAGCCGATGTCGTTGACCGCTACCTGGGGTGGTGCAGTGACGCTTGATGTCATAGGGGAATTGCTCCGATGGATGGATGAGTTTGGATGAATTGCATCGGCAGCCCTTGGATCGCAACCCGGAAAAGTGGCTAAGGGGAGACGAGCACGAACCCGCTCTGTCTGAGGCTCACGCAGGCTATCAACGCGTCTATAAGACTACGGGCAAGACCCCGAGATGGTCTACGCGGGGGTGAGAAAGGTCGCGAGTGCGGCCGCGTACGTCTCGATGTCGCTTGCGCTCATCAACTCGCGCGCCGCATGCATCGCCAGTTGGGGCGCACCGACGTCGACCGTCGAGATACCGGTCTTGGCTGCTGTGATGGGTCCGATCGTCGAGCCGCACGGCAGATCCGCGCGATGAACGTAGCGCTGAAGCGGCACTCCGGCCCGCTCACATGCCGTCGCGAAGACACCCGCGCCGGCCGCGTCCGTGGCGTACCGCAGGTTCTGGTTGACCTTGAGGACTGGTCCGCCCCCGGGGACGATCCGATGTCCGGGCTCGTGCCGCTCGCTGTAGTTGGGGTGTGTCGCGTGTGCCATGTCGCCAGAGGCGCACACCGAACCCGCGATCGCACGGTGAAAGTCGTCGCGCGTGCCCCCAGCGGCCAGCACGATGCGCTCGATCGCTGTGAGCAAGAGGTCGGAGAAGGCTCCCCGATCAGACATGCTGCCCACTTCTTCGTGATCGAACAGAGCCAGCATGGCGATCGTGCTGCTCGCCGGTGCAAGGGTCGCCGCGACGAGCGCGCGCAGCCCAGCAAAGCAGGTGCCTTGATTGTCGAGGCGCGGCGCGGATACGAGGTCGCGCCGCGGCCCGATCAGCGCACTCGGTTTGACGTCGTGGGTCATCAGCTCGAAGCCGAACACGTCGCTCTTGTCGACGTCGGCGGCTCCGGCCACCAGGCCCAGGATGTCGGCCTCCGACTCGAGACCCCATACGGCGTTGAGATGGCGCTGGGGATTGAGCTCGACGCCCTTGCGGTCCTCGGCCAGGTGAATCGCAAGCTGAGGAACCCGCAGGAGTGGCTCGTTGAGGTGCACGAGCCGCTCCTCGACGCCACCCGCCGCGCGCACCGTCAAGCGTCCAGAAAGGCCGAGGTCGCGGTCGAGCCATGAGTTGAGCAGCGCTCCCCCATACGGCTCGAGGGCGACGAGGTCCCAGCCAGCCGAGGTCAGACCCGGGTGTTGCTTGAGCCGAAGGTTGGGGCTGTCGGTATGCCCGCCGACGATGCGAAATCCGTTCGACGGCGCAGTGGACGACTCGTTGGTCCAGGCGATCAGCGAGCCACCCCGGATGAGGAAGTAGCGCCCAAGGTCGACGGGCCACGGCTCGCGTTCGTGGATCTGCACGAACCCTTGCGCGACAAGCTCGCCCGCGACCGTCTGACACAGGTGAAACGGAGACGGCGAGGCGTCGATGAACGAGCAAAGGTCAGTGGCAGGCGCGTGAACCATAGATGGAGGCTAGTCGACTCGGCCCCTATTCCTCCTCAGGGGCGACCCGTTTGCGGAGACTGCCAGCAAAAGTGACCGCGCCAGCGGCAATCAGGATCAGGCCGCCCATGAGTCCGACCAACGGAATGGTCGACTTGACGAGGGTGAGCGACTTCGACTTGCCCTTGTACTCATCGACCGTCGCCTTGACGTAGGCATCGGTGTAGGTCAACGTCGCTTCGGTCGTCGTGGCTCGCTTCTCACCGTTGACGGCGAGGTAGGAGTTCTGCGACTCGCTGCCCTTGATGATGACTCCGGTCGGAGGGTCGATGTAGAGGGTGCGCACGGTCGAGTACATGAGATCGGCCGAGACGGTAGAGGCTTCCTCACCCACGAGTGCCCCGGGGACGTCTGTCACACCGGTCTTGGTCGGCTCGATCGTCTGCACGAACTTGTAGACCTTGAGGCCCTTGATCGTGCTCTCGCCTTCATACGTGGCGTCCGTCGACTTGAGCAGGTTGCTGTCCCAGAACTTGTACGTTTTCTTCTGGGTGTCGAACGGGAACTTGAAGTACTGGCCAGTGAAGTCACCCGCAGACTTCACGCCATCGCTCTCCGAGCTGGTGCCGCTCCAGTCGACTGCAGCGCCCGTGTTGCGGTCGAAGGCAACGCGATCCTTCGTGCCGGAAAGCGGCGTCGCGCCGGAGCCGAACGAAAAGGCCGGGGTGTCGGTCTGCACGAAGGTGTCCCATACGGTCACGTCCTCGTCGAGATCCTTCGACGCTTCCTTGCTCAGCTTGACATTGCCGATGGTGACGCGCACCGACTTGAGCGGTCCGGTGACGATCTTGACGCCGGCGGCGACGTCGAGATAGGTCGCGTCGGCTCCGGGAGCCGTCGTCGAGGTGCCCGTGGTGTTTTGATCCAACGGAGCCACAGCAAGCCTGTCGTACATATAGAACTTCGACAATGCGGCGAGCGTCAACAAGAACGCACCCAAGAACAAACAAATGATGCCAACTTTTTTACCCACGAGATTCCCTCCACAGGTCAGGTTCACGGTATATTACCAGCAAGTAGGGTTAGCGAGTGGCTCACCTCACATTCATTCTTTTGTATACATCTGTGGCATGATCGGACCTTGTGAATCCGCTGATCGACGACGTGGCGCAGCAGCTTCGCGACACCGCAACCGGCAGGTTTACGCGGGCTCGTGTCATCACGTTGATCGCGCTGTCGCTCATCACGCTGCAACTGGCATTCCGGGCCTGGGCGCTGTACGGCGGTTGGTTCTTCGGGGACGATTTCGTCTTCCTGTCCGACGTGGCCCGTGGGCAGGCCGACCTTGGTTGGTTCTTCCATCGCCACAACGTGCACTTCATGCCTCTCGGGTTCGTGCTCGTGCTTCCTGTGGCGTGGGCCGGCGGGTTCACCTGGCCCGCGGCAGCCACCGAGATCCTTCTGGTGCAGGCCCTTGCGAGCTTCTCGTGCTGGTGGATGCTCCGTACCCTTTTCGGCAATCGGCTGCGCATCCTCGTACCCCTGACGTTCTTCTTGTTCAGCGCCATCTCGATGCCGGCAATCATGTGGTGGGCAGCTGCCCTCAACATGCTCACCGTGCAGCCGTTCATCTTCGCCGCCATCACGACCCACGTGCTCTACCTGCGCCATGACAAGCGGCGGCACGCGATCTTTGCCGCCTTGTTCTTTGCGCTCGGGCTGACCGTCTATCTCAAGGCGCTGCTCATTCCCGTCGTGCTCGTGATCGTGACGCTCTGCTACTTCGCCGAGGGCACCTTTCTCACCCGCGTCGTCAGTGCACTTCGCCGGTTCTGGTTCGTATGGGTGCTGTACCTCGGGCTCGGGTTGGCATTCCTTGCCGGCTACATCCTGCGCGGCGGGATTCCGCAGGACAGTGGCAAGGTCGACTACCTGGACCTTATCCAGCGTTCGGTGATTGCCAGCCTTGGCACGGGTCTGCTCGGAGGACCGTGGGAGTGGACACCGGCGAGCAGCGAGAACGGCCCGCGATCGTTGGCGGACCCCGCTCAGCTCCTGCAGACGTTGTCGATCGTCGTCATCATCTTGCTGCTCATCTACGTGGCTTCCCGCTATCGGGGAGCCTTGAAGCCTCTGTGGTTCCTGGTGCCGTGCATCGTCTTCACGGTGGGACTCCTCGCGCGAGGGCGAGTGGCGACGTTCGGCACCGGCATCACGATGGAGATCCGCTACTGGGCTGACATCCTGCCCTACTTCACGCTGGGCATTGCCTTGATGATCGCTCCTCTCAAGGGCGCTATCGATCCTCTCCGTCGACGTGCGGCGCCCATCCTCACCGTCTCCCTCCCCCGCTGGTTCGTCGCCGGTTTTGCCGCCGCCTTCGTCACGGGGGCAATCTTCTCGTCGATCATGTATGTCCGGCCGTGGCACACGACCTACGACGCACGTGGCTTCGTCCAACTCGCCGAGAGCGACCTCACGCGGCTCGAGCACCCGGTGCAAGTCGCCGACGAAGCCGTGCCCGAGTCGGTCCAGCAATCCATCACGTTCCCGTACAACCTCACGAGCTACGTGTTTGCGCCGCTCAACGACATGTTCGACACCCCCCTGGTTGGCAATGACCTTTACGTCGTCAACGGCTTCGGCCAGGTCGTCCCCGGGGTCGCGCGACCGGACGTCGTCGTGCCCGAAGCGAACCTCGACACATGCCTCATCGGCCGTGGTCCTCGCTTCCTCGTAGGAGTGGACCTCGGCGCACGCACCTACGACTATCCCTTCTGGATCAGCGTGACCTACCGGGCCGATACCGACGCCGATCTCACCGTCGTCGCCGGGGCGAACCGCAAGGAGACCACGATGGAGACGGGACTTCATACGTTGTTCGTCCGCACCGCCGGAAGCTACGATCGGGTCGCCTTCGCCATGCCTCAGGGAGCCAAGATGTGTATCGACTCCCTTCACGTGGGTCAGGTCGTGGTACCCCGATGACCGCGCAGCAGGTGAGGCGGCACCACTATCCCCAGCTCGACACGATGCGCGGCTTCGCAGCGGTCGCGGTCGTTGCGACGCACGTCGCGTTCTGGTCAGGCGTCTACAACCACGGCACGGTGGGAGCCGCTACCCAGCGACTTGAGGTCGGCGTTGCGATCTTCTTCGTTCTTTCCGGCTTTCTGTTGTCACTCCCGTACCTGTCAGCGGGTCGTTACGGCACTCCTCACGACTCGGTGTGGCGCTATTTCTGGAAACGGGCGCTCCGCATCCTCCCGGTCTACTGGGTCTGCGTCGTCGCGGCCCTGGTCCTCATCGAGCGCAACCACGGCCTCGGACTCGACCGCTGGCTCCAGAACTTCACCCTGACGGATGTCTATCGAGCCAACAACCTGCCCAGCGGCCTCGGGCAGATGTGGAGCTTGTCGATCGAGGTCTCGTTCTACGTGCTCCTGCCACTCCTGGGCGCGCTGCTGATCAGGATGGCCAAGAACGGCTGGCAGCTGCACGTCGTCCTCGCCATCGCCGGCCTCATGTATGCCGTCAATGTCGTCTGGACGTGTGCGAGCACTCATACGGACGCGGCGTGGGGAATTTGGGCCTTGCGCTGGCTCCCGTCCTATCTGGGCTGGTTCGCCTGGGGCATTGCGCTCGCCGCGCTGGTCGTCGATGCACAGAAGCCCACGTCACGCCTGACCACCCTCGTCACCCAGGTCGCCCGCGATCGCGCAGCGTGCTGGATCTGTGCGGGGGCGTTCTTTGCCATCATCTCGACCCCGGTCGGCGGGACCCCTTTGCTCGAGGCGTTGAGCCCTGCCGAGGCGGTCGCGCGCAACGTGTTCTATGGCCTGGTCGCGGCCCTACTGATCTTGCCGTGCGTCTTGGGTCAGACGACGACACCGACAGCACGGCTGATGTCCACGCCCGCCTTGCGGCACCTCGGGACGATCTCGTACAGCCTGTTCTGCTGCCATCTGATCGTCTTGTACCTGGCCGCGGACTGGTTGGGTTTCGAGCTTTTCCAGTCATCGCCCTATGCCCTGTTTGCCGTCGTTCTCTCGATCAGCCTCGTGCTGGCCGAGCTGCTCTACCGTTTCGTGGAGACACCGTTCTTGCGGCTCAAGTCGTGGCGTTCGCCACGCGTTAACGACACCAAGCCTCCGACGGCGAACGCCGCAAACAGCTGAGGCGCGACAAAGACGCCGGCCCACTCACGCGACCCACCCCACGGCAGGACCACGTAGCTGGCGACAGCAAGCCCCACGCCAAGCGCGACAACCACCGTCTGCCACACGGCATGCCTGCGCAAGACCTGCACGGCCAGAGCACCCGCAATCCCGGCGAGGATGAACCACGCCCCGCCAAGGGCGGCAAAAGAAACGGCAGCGGCGAGGCCAAAGACCCACCGCCGCGGGAGACGCCCTTTCGTCTTCGCGGTCTCCCACACTGGCGCTTCCTTGCCGAGCAACAACGCCAGCCCCATGAGAACGAGCAGCGTCAGCCCGCCGAGCAGGATCCCGAGACGGTACGCCCCGTTCGGTGCGAACTCGAGAGCTACCTGACGCGTGCTTCCCGCAGGCAGGACCCAGCCCTGTTGCCAGCCATTGACCTGCACCGAACGAAGCTCGCCCTTGCTCACGCGAGCGACCCAACCAGGATTCTTGTTGTGGTCCATGACCACCAGGCTCTGAGCGTCCCGCGGGCCCACCACCAGCGTCTGGGATGCCTTGGACGCGTCCTTAACCACAGCGGTGGTGACGCTCGGCGCGGTCGCGATCGGCGACGAGGAGAGCGTCAGGTCGAGCGGTTTAAAGATCTGCGACGCCTCGACGTGGATCCGGTTGTTGCCTGCGGCCAGCGGCACGGCTGTCGCGTCACAAAGTTTCGCCTTGGCCGCTCGCCCGTTGGCCAGGTCGGATGTCGTGGTCGCGACCGAGGTCTCATACCGCTGCGACCCCACCGAAACCGACGGGCCTGCCCCACACGGCAGCACAAGCGGACTGTCAGCGGCGATCCGGTCGCCGCGTGGTGCGCCCGCAAACGAGATCTCACTCACCCCGACGGGGAGATTCTGGATGAATCCATCCGACCGGAAATCACGCGACGGCGAGGTGGTGACGAGATGCAGGGCGACCTGTCGGCTCGTGACCGGGTCGAACTCCGCAATCCCGCCGTCGAGCTTCACACGACGCTGCACACCGCCATCGAACTCGAGGACGGCGTCGGTCACCTTGGAAGCGGGGAGGCTGCCGACCGTTTGTATCTGCAGACGCGAGAGCTTGTGCGGCGCGTCCCACGTCATCGTAAGCGTGGGATCTTGATCGTCCGGGCGAGCGATCCAGCCCGTGCGCGAATCGAGGTCCGAGGCCCGCGTGACGCTCGATCGCACGTCGCTGTTGACGGTCGACGAGGCGCGCAAGGTGACGTCTTGCTGCCCCTGGAGCAGAGCGTCTACGGCCGATCCGGCCATGGGTGCCACATTCATCGACAGCTCGTATCGCCGCTCGGAGCCTAGGGGGACGATGCGATCGAAGGTCGCTCCGTCCTCGCCCCAACCGCCGGCATCAAAGCGGCAGCGGTCGATGTCGTTGACGGTCAGGCACTGGGGAGAAATACCTTGGTCGAGCCCGAGGACGATCGTCGCGGGATCTCCCCAGGCCTGAGGCGTCTTCGGAAGCACCAGGGGGCGCGCCACGTCGAGCCCGGCCGCATTGACGTCGGCGATCGAGAAGAACTGCGCGTCGACCGTGCTCCCCTTGATCGAGAGCGTGCGGACGCGACCTACCTCGACCTGTTGGGGAGTGGAGCCCGAAAGGCGGACGGTCACCGGACCGCTCTCCGTCTGGACGATGGCGTCCTCGCGTTCACCCGGTTGGAGGCCCGCGTTGATCGCCACCCTGCCCAGGTCGGTGACGCGACCTAGATCCAGCGTGAGAGCACCAGAGTTTTGCTGAGCCCGCCAGACCGTACGCGTGCTCGCGTCGAAAGCCGACCACGGCTGCTCGGCCGGGCGAACTCCCCCGGGTGTGTTGACCTGACTCCGCGCACTGGACGCCGTCAGCGAGTCTGCGCCGATGAGCTTGGGCACCGCCATCCACCGCGCCTGGCCGGGATCCAGGTAGTCGTGGACGGGACGCCGCTGCACGAAGGTCTCCCCCGGACTCAGGGAGGCCGAGCGGTTGTCGGCCACCGAACCGAATGCCATCTCCTGGTGTCGCAGGCCGTCGGTGACCACGAGATCGGTGGGGGTGATGCTTGCCGGCTGATCGTTGGCGAGCAGCACGGATCTGTTCGTGGTGATGCCCAATGAGTCGAGTGCCGCGAGCGAATCAGCCGCGCCCACCACGGTGGGCGTGCCCCGCATCGTCTGGACCGTCGGGCCACTCGGGCTGATCACCCGGAAGATGTCGACGGCCGGGTGACTGGACTGCCATCCGCCATTGGCGAAGACCCGCTCGGTGTCGAGGTCGATATTGGGTGACCCCCCAAGTTCGGGGCCGAAGGACGCCATGTGGACGATGTTCGGGGCGTCGCTGAGCGTCTCGTAGAGGGCGGCCGTCTTGCCCACCGCGACCTCGGCTCTCAGGTCGTTGCGCACCACGAGGTACTCGACGCCAGCCCGGCGCAGCGTCGAAGCCAGCCCGGCTGACGTTTGCCCCGTGCCCAGCTCGGTGTCAACAGAGTCCAAGAATCGGATGGTGCCACTGTTGGCCAAGGGGATGCTGCTGCGGACGCCCCACGGCACCGTGGAGAGCGGCTGGATCGGCTCGTCGCCCGAGCTGCCCCAGACATAGTCGGGAAACGCCGACGCTGGGGCGAGCATCGAGGTGCCATCAGCGTGCGCGTTGAGCCAGGATGTCGCTTGCGTCCAATAGCTCGGGACGTCGGTGAGAGTCCCCCGGTTGGCTAGCTGTGCTGTCCACGCGGGGACGGTCGCGCCGAGAACGATTGCAGATACGAACACACCGAACCCCAGCGATCGCATGGCGTCGTTGGATCGACGATCGACGAGGCGCGAGACGGCGAGCCCGAAGCCGATCACCAGCGGAATGCGCAGCACGACGTCGAACTTGTGGGTGTTACGCAGAGGTGCCAGCAACCCGTCGAGGACGGACTGGACATCGCTGGCAAACCATCCTTGCCCCGCACCGGTGTGCCCAGCGGTGACGGCGACCAACCCCACCAGCAGGCTCGAGACGAGAAACGCTCGATGCGGCACCCTGCGCCGTGACAAGCCGACGAATCCAAGCACGACGACCAAACCGGTGTTGAGGATCAGCAGCGGATCGGTGAGGAGGTGCCTGCCCGCAACCAGGTTGGTGGAGGCATACGGAACCCAGCTGCTCGTGCCCCTCAGCGCGTCGACGACCGTCGCCGCATTGGTCGTCACGCTCGCGCTCTCGATGTAGTCGAGGAACGGCGGGCTGTAGCCGCTGAGCAAGAACAGCGGCACAAGCCACCACAACGTCCCCAGCACTACGAACCCGGGCCACCACACCATCAACGAGCGACGTCGAGGGCCAGGCGGCGCGCACAGGAGCCACAGCACTCCGAGTGGGATAACAGCAAACGTGGCCGCGGCGTTGACCCCGCCGACCAGCGCCACCGCCAGGGCGCTCAAGGCAGCCAGGCGCCGCGGATTGCCACGACGTACGCCAATCACCAACGGGATCAGCACCCACGGCGCAAGCGCCGACGGCAGCACTTCGATCGAGCTGGGCCCGATCACGGTCAGCATGCGGGGCGACAAGGCAAAGACGAAACCGGCCGCGATGCGGGCCAGAGGATGCCGGACGCCGAGCAGGCCGGCGAGCTTGACCATCCCCAGAAACGCGATGCAGAACACGAGCGCCCACCAGAGCCGCTGGATCACCCACGGCTCGATCCCGATCCGATTCCAGACCCAGAAGAACGGACCCATCGGGAACAGATAGCCATACGCCTGGTTCTGGACCGTGCCGAAAGCGCTGAGCGGGTCCCAGAACGAGAACGCGCGGGCGAGAAAGGCACCCGGATTGATCACGAGGTCAAACTTCGTGTCCGCGACGATCCGACCAGGAGCCTGGATGAACGCGATCGCGGTCAAGATGAGGCAGCAGGCCGCCAGTCGAAATCTCCACTGGACCGTCGAAGCGGCGGTGGTCATCGCTTCCTCAACACGAGGGCGAGGTTCCAGGTCACCACTTCACGCAGACCGGGAACCTTGAGCACCCACCACGCCCAGCGCGGCAGATAGCGCGGCAGCAGCACCACGACAACGGCTTCCTCACACTGTCGAGCCCAGGCGATGCCACTCGCTGCGGTGACAGCGAAGAGCGACTCGCCAAAAACGTTCTTGGGCCGATGGCCGTGCTTGCACTCATACCGCTTGGCCGCTCGACGTCCGCCGAGAAAATGCCACGGCGCCGTCTCATGCCCACCCCAAGGGCCGAACCACAAGGTGTAGGAGAGGTAGATGAGCCCGCCTGGCCTGGTCACTCGCACCATCTCGTCGGCCATGGTCCACGGCTGCGGTACGTGCTCCAGCACGTTGGACGAGTAGGTGACGTCGAATGAGCCGTCCCGAAACGGAAGCGCCATGCCGCTGCCCAGGACGGTTCCTGCCTCGGGATCGCCTAGCCCAGAGAGCTCACCAAGGTCTGCGTCGAGCGCATGGTACGTGGCGCCCGCTTCCCGAAAAGCGGTCGCGAAATAGCCCGGACCGCCTCCTACATCGAGCACACGCATCCCCGCCAGCGATTGATAGTGCTGGATCTGGGCGACCGAATCGGCAGCAAGCGCGCCGTAGAAAAAGTCCGGATCGGTCTGCTCGACCCGGAACGCCTTGAGCAGTCGCCATGACCGCGCAAGCGTTGGCCGAGCGTCGGCAAACGGGGCGGAGGAGTCGGGCACCACCTGAAGATACAGGAGGTATGGCCCATCAGCGAGGTATTGTTACTGGTCGGTAGGGAGGTACCGCTGATGAGTCGTCCACACGTGCTGTTCTGCAATTGGAGAGACAAGATCGGAA
>JAOPXA010000142.1 GCA_025965395.1 Nocardioidaceae bacterium
GAAGCTCGATGCCGCGCAGTTGGAATCCATCGACAAGGCTCTCGGCGATGTCGTGGTTTCAGACCCGTCGCTCGTCGCGCAAAGCACACCACCCCGCCGCCCCTCGTAGGCACGAGCGCGGACAAGGCCCACAGTTAGTTGAATCTTCAAGTAAAGCAGCGTATGCTTGGAGCACATCAACTAGCTGAGGAAACCATGATGGATTCGGTAGCACGCGAGAGCCTTCGTTCGAATGATCGCGCAGCCAAGGGCGACCTTCTTGCTGCCGCGACCACGATGGATGCGGTGACTCTGCATGTCGCCGATATCGATGCAATGACGGCCTACTACCGAGACGCGCTGGGCCTCAAGGTGTTGAGCCGCAGTGAGAAGGTGGCCGTCCTCGGTCGCCAAGAGCCTTTGATGATCCTGCGGCACGAGCCGGCGCTTCCCGTGCCGAGCCGCCGCGAGGCGGGGCTCTTTCATACGGCGCTCCTCTTTCCCACCCAACAGGACCTCGCGGCCACCTTGATGACGGCGGCCCGCCATGCGGACTCGCGGTTTGCCGGCAGCGCGGACCACCTCGTCAGCAAGGCGTTCTACTTCACCGATCCCGAGGGCAACGGCATCGAGCTCTACTGGGATCGCTCACGCACACTCTGGACCTACGACGGAGTCCACGTCAGGATGGCCACCGATCCACTAGACCCGCGTGCCTTTCTGGATGAGCATCTTGACGAGTCGTCGCTCGGATCCCTCAGCGCAACGCACGCTTCCGTGGGCCACGTGCACCTGCAGGTGGGCTCTACCGAGGTGGCGCGTGACTTCTACGTCGACACGCTCGGCTTCGAGGCGACCTTCGAGATGCCGTCGGCGCTGTTCGTCTCAGCCGGTGGCTACCACCACCACATGGCCATGAACACGTGGAACAGCCACGGTGCAGGTCCGCGGGCGGCAACGCTAGGTCTCGGCCAGGTGTCGATCAAGGTGCCGACGCGAGAAGACGTCGCGTCGCTCCTCTACCGCCTCGGCCAGCACGGCGTCGACTTCCGAGACGATGGCAAGAGCGTTGCGTTCGAAGACCCCTGGAGCAACCTGATCAAGGTCAGCCCTAGCGACTCGTGATCGGGCAAGCGCCCAACCGCTAGGGTTGCAGCATGCCTCTGCTGCGTGACGTCATCGCCGCTTTGGACGCGTTGTACGACCCGCGCTGGGCCGACGACTGGGATGCTGTGGGCACCGTCGTGGGTGACCCCGGGGCCACCGTTCACAAGGTCTTGTTCGCGGTCGATCCGGTGCAAGCCGTGATCGATGAAGCCGTCGCGTGGGGCGCTGACCTCGTGGTGACGCACCATCCGCTCTATCTCAAGGGCGTCACGACTGTTGCCGCGACCACGCCGAAGGGCAAGGTCGTCCAGACACTCATCAACAACGGGATGGCGCTGCACACCTGCCACACGAATGCCGACTCGCCTCCCGGCGGCGTCTCGGAGGCAATGGCGTTGACCTTGGGAGTGCAGGATGTCCGCCCGCTGGATCCCGATCCCGAGGCAGCACGCGACAAATGGACCGTGTTCGTGCCTGAGTCTCACGCGACGCGTGTGACTGACGCACTCAAGGATGCGGGAGCAGGCGCAACCGAAGACTACGATCGAGCATCCTTCGCGACTCGGGGCGTGCTCACGTTCAGGCCGCTCGAAGGCTCGACGCCCCACGTCGGGAGCGTCGGCGACGTCGAGATTGTCGAGCAGGTACGCATCGAGCTCGTCGCTAGTCGATATCTGCGGGCGACCTTGCACGACGTGCTTCGAGCGACACATCCGTACGACGAGCCTGCCTTTGACGTGGCCGCGCTTGCCTCGCTGGACAGCAAGCGGGGGAGCGGCCGGATCGGCACGCTCGCGGCGCCCATGACATTGCTCGCGTTTGCGCAGTCAGTCGCCCACGCCCTTCCCTCCCATCGCAGCGCCACGCGCGTCGCGGGTGATCCCGATCGGCTCGTCAGGACCGTGGCCGTGTGTGGTGGGTCGGGCGACTTTTTGCTTGCCCACGCTCATCGCCTTGGTGCAGACGTCTACGTCACGTCGGACCTGCGGCATCACCCCGTCAGCGAGGCGCAAGAGCTCCCAGGAGCCCCGGCAGTGATCGACGTACCCCATTGGGCCGCCGAGTCGACGTGGCTCAGTGTGGGGGCCTCCGCGTTGGTCGCTGCGTTGGAATCGCAAGGCGCTACGGTGGAGACCAAGGTCAGCCAGGTCGTCACCGATCCCTGGACATTTCACATCTGATCGCCGCACCGCAATCAAGGAGCCCACGCTGAAAGCCGAACCCGCTGCGCAGCTCGTACTGCTCGATCTCCAGCAGCACGACGCTACCCTCGCGCAGCTCGCACATCGCAAGAGTCACCTGCCTGAGAAGGCCGCGCTCGATGAGCTCACTGCCAAGACCACTGAGCTCCACGGCCTGCGTGTCGAGCACGAGACGCGGGTTTCCGACCTCAGCCGCGAGCAACGGCGAGCCGATGCTGACGTCGAGCAGGTCAAGGTCCGCCGCGAACGCGACAACGAGCGACTCAACTCTGGTGCGCTGACCAATCCCAAGGATCTCGAAGGCATGCAGCGCGAGATCGTCGCTCTTGAGCGGCGCATCGCGACATTGGAGGATGAAGAGCTTGAAGTGATGGAGGCCTTGGACGAAGCCCAGACGGCCCTGGCATCGGTGGTAGCTGAGCTCGACGCGGTCGCTGCCTCGCTCGAAGAGACCCAGGCGGCCTATGACAAGTCCGTTGGCGTGATTGATGCGCAGGTCTCTAACGAGACTCGCGAACGCGCGTTCCTCGTGCCTTCGATCCCGGTCGATCTCCTGGCGCTCTACGAGAAGCTGCGCGCTCAGTATTCGGTGGGTGCAGGCGCACTACGCCAACGCCGCTGCGAGGCATGCCGGCTCGAGCTCAATGGCGCCGACCTTCGCGAGATCGCTACGAAGCCCGCCGATGAAGTCATCCGCTGTCCTGAGTGCGATCGGATCTTGATTCGTACGAACGAATCTGGCATCTAGTGCGGGTCATCGTCGAGTGTGACGGCGGGTCGCGGGGCAACCCTGGACCCGCCGCATACGGCTCGATCCTGCGCAACGCCGACACGGGAGAGGTGATCGCCCAAAAATCGGAATTCCTCGGGATCGTCTCCAACAACGTGGCCGAGTATCGCGGGCTGATTGCAGGCCTCGAACTGGTCGCCGAGCAAGCTCCTGGCGCTCAGGTCGAGGTGCGGATGGACTCCAAGCTCGTGATTGAGCAGATGGCCGGACGCTGGAAGATCAAGCATCCGGATATGAAGCAACTGGCGATCCAGGCTCAGCGGCTCGCGCCTCCAGACGTCACCTGGACGTGGGTGCCGCGAGAGACCAACAAGACAGCTGATGCGTTGGTGAACGCGGTGCTGGATGGTGGCGCGCCGGAGGCCACAGTGACGGACGCTGGCGCGATCGGCACCTCCGCACTCGATGAGTCGGGCGAAGCGGCGGTGACCCCGGCGGTTGGCTGGTCCAGCAGATTCTTGGGTGACCCCACCACATTGATCTTGGTGCGGCACGGCGTCACCGACAACACGGTCCGCAAGCTGTTCTGCGGCGCCGGCGGCACGGATCCGGCGCTCAACGACGAAGGGCGCGCCCAGGCGCAACGAGCGGCCGACTATCTCAAGAGGACAGCCGCGGTCGATGCGATCCTCTCCTCGCCGCTGCAGCGCACCAAGGACACTGCCGGGATCATCGCCTCGACCCTAGGGCTCGAGGTCAGCCTGGAGGACGGGATCGTCGAGGCTGCGTTTGGCGACTGGGACGGATCCAGCTTCCAGGAGATCAGCGAGCGCTGGCCCACCGAGCTGAACGCGTGGCTTGCCTCGACGTCGTACGCACCTCCTGGCGGCGGCGAGACGTTCGACTCGGTCTATGAGCGGGTGGAAGCTTTCCGTGATCGACTCCTGACCGACTTCGCCGGGAAGACGGTCGTCGCGACGAGCCACGTCACGCCGATCAAGATGCTCGTACGGCTGGTCCTCGAGGCGCCGATGCGGTCCATCTATCGCATGGAGCTTGCGCCGGCCTCCATCACCACGATCCAGTGGTGGGCCGACGGCACTCCCTCGCTGCGTACCTTCTCCTTCGTCCCCTAACCCTTCCCCCCGTCGCTATCCCATGAGGCCATGGGAAAGCGACTCATCCCATGGGTTGCAACCCATGGGATGCGTCGACAACCCGTGGTGCGTGGCGGGTACGTGCGTGCGTGCCCTCGTGCCGTCGGGCCTAGACCTCGGCGACGACGACGTCGAGACGATTGCCCGTACGTTCGACAGTCCAGCCAAGCTCGGCCATCGTGGCTGTCAGGTCGTCGACGCTGTCAGGTGCAGCGCCCGACTCAAGCAACGCACGTACGATCCGACCCTTGGTCGCCTTGTTGAAGTGGCTGACCACTTTGCGCTCGCCTCGATGCTCATGGAGCACCCGCATGGTCGCGGTGCGTTCGGCGAGCGTCCCTGCAGGCCTGTAGAAGTTCGCATACATACCTGACCGAAGGTCGAGCAAGAGCCCGGTGCCCACGATGTCGTCGAGGACCGGGCCGAGCTTGGCGCGCCACAACCCAGAGACCGAGCCCAGGCGCGGAAGTGTCACGTCCCCGGACAGTCGGTATGCAGGTATGTAGTCCGCAGGCGACACTAGGCCGAACAGTGCGCTGGTGATGCGGACCTGATTCTCAGCGCGCCTCCGCGCCGGGGCATCGAGCGTCGCCAAGCCAAGCTCGCCGTAGAGAACGCCGGTATAGATTTCGTCCGCACGAGCGGTCGGCTGGGTGAGCAACGCGGCGTTGGTGGCGAGCGCATCCGCAAGCGTCTTGCCGAGCCCTAAGACTTGCATGGCTCTTTTGGGCGACCCCGAGCTCACCTTGACGAGCGCGTTGAGGATGCGCAGACGCGTGGGGTTGAGGGCGGGGGAGGTGAGCGAACCGAGGTCGAGAGGCTGGCCGCTAACTGGAGGAGTCTTGCCTTCGGAGGGAGGAAGCAAGATCAGCACGGCTCGACCCTATCGATCACCAGACCAGGGTCGTCCACGCCCATAGAGCTGTCGTGCACACCGCGACGATCAGTGGCGTCGAGGTGATGCCTAGCAAGTGGAACGTACGAAGGGAGGCGACCTCAGGGCCGGTCGATCGCCACCACAGAATGTTGGCCAGAGACCCGACAAGGGTGAGGTTCGCCCCCACGTTGACGCCGATCAGGAGTGCGAGGAGCGCAGCGGGGCCGATGGCAGTGACAGCGGGCAGCAGCAGGAGCGTCGCTGGCAGGTTGTTGATCAGGTTGGCCGCGACCATGGCGACGAAAGCAACGATGAGGAGTGCACCTAACGAGGTCCCGTCGGGCAAAGCGCCGCCGAGCTGTTCGGCCCAGTCCGTGCGCGCGATTGCCGCTGCGGCCGTGCCCCATATGAAGACGATCGCCGCGAGAGGAAGGTTGGCGGCGGCCACCAGGGCGCGCCAGGTCGTGCGTCGCCGTCTGAGTGCGTAGCTGCCGAGCACGAGTGCACCGACGGCGGCCGCGATGGCGGGCAGGACTCCCGCGACCAACGCGACCAGCACGGCTGCGACGACGACCAGGGCGAGCCAGGGGAGTGCCGGTAGGTTCGCAGAGGGCATCGGGGAACTGGCACCCACCTCGTCGCGGAACCACCACCGCAGCACGACGAACTCGAGCACGATCGCCACCACCCATACCGGCGCCATGGCACGGGTGAAGCCGAGGAATGAGAGCCCGGTGGCTCCGAAGACGAGCAGGTTGGTCAAGTTGGACACCGGAAGCAGGGTCGATGCGGAGTTCGCGAGCCGTACGGACGTGAACGCATACGGACGCGCGTTGCGAAGTGCCGCAGCAGCAACCAGGACCGGCGTCAGCAGGACGACCGTCGCGTCGAGGCTCAGCGTGACGGTGACGACCGCGGCTAGCGCGATGCTCAGGAGCAGGAGTCGCACCTTCGAGGCACCCGCGAGCCGTGCAGCCCGAGCCCCAAGTGCGGCAAAAAGGCCTTCGTCGGCGCTCGCCTGGGCCAGCACCATGATCGCCACGAGGAACGCGATCGTGAGAGCGAGCGTATGCGCGTCATGTGCCACGCGGTTCACCCATGGCACCAGCGTAGGATGACGACGCGAATGAGTTGGCCGGGCGGCCGCGTTGAGCTTCACGGCTCACCGAGGAAAGTCCGGACTCCGAAGAGCAACGGTGGTGGCTAACGACCACCCACGGCGACGTGCGGGACAGTGCCACAGAAAGTAAACCGCCAGCGGCCCCCTCGGGGGTGCGGGTAAGGGTGAAACGGTGGAGTAAGAGCCCACCAGCGTTTCGGGTGACCGAAGCGGCTAGGTAAACCCCACCGGGAGCAAGACCAAGAGGATGCCACTTCGTTCGCGGAGCGGTCTCTGCGCTGACGGGCTGCTCGTCCTATGTCAGCGGGTAGGTTGCCAGAATGCGCCAGCAATGGTGTGTCTAGATAGATGGTCGCCCGACCTTCGGGTCGACAGAATCCGGCTTACAGGCCAACTCATTCGCCCTCGCTACCAACCGTTCCAGTGAATCTCGCTCGGAGGCCGTTTGGCCTTCTTGAAGGTGTTGCCCAGGGTGTACGCCACAGGGAAAAGCCCGGCCTGGG
>JAOPXA010000154.1 GCA_025965395.1 Nocardioidaceae bacterium
CTGATCGACGCCGAGGGGATCGAGCACCTGCTCCCCGCTCACGGGCCGTCGCTGGGCGATCCTGGCGCGGTCATCGACTACTACCTGGCGCACCGCATGGAGCGGCTGGCGCAGGTCAGGGCCGCTGCGGAGGGCGGAGCGTCATCCGCGCGTGCGGTCGTCGAGATCGTCTACGCCGACGTCGACCCGATCCTGTGGGACGCTGCCGAGCGCTCCGTCCAAGCCCAGCTCGACTACCTCGCCGACCTCAACCCCTAACCCCCCACCCCCCACCAACCACGCCCCCCCTTCCTTCCCCACGATTTGGAGACTTAGCCGCGTATCGCCCCGACCTCATACGCGTATGAGTGTCCAAATCTTGGGGATTGGGGGTCGTCAGCGGTTCCGCATCCATCGGGCGAGGACGTCGCTCACCACCGGCTTAGGTCCCCGGTAGCCCCGTGAGAACAACGCCCGATACGCGCGCCAGACGATTTCCTGGGGACGGGCGAAGTCTTCGATGGTGATGACGATGACGAGCCACCCTGCCGCTTCCAACGCTTCGCGCCTGAGGTGGTCGCGCTGGCGCTGGAAGGCGTCGCGCTCGTGCTGCCATCCGTCGTACTCGACGACCACCTTGAACGATCGGTAGACCAAGTCACCCCGTGCGATGAAGCGTCCACGTGCGTCGAGAATGTTGATATTCGTTTCAGGCTCGGGCAGTCGGCCAAACACGAGGAGCAGGCGCACGTCGGTCTCTTTGACCGAGTCGACTCGGTCCCTCACGAACGCCGCGGCCCTTCGTGCGCGAATGACCCCATCGAGATGTGAGGTGTTGGTGTACGTGAGCAAGGTGGGGAGATTTGTCAGTCCGAGACGAATCAGTTGGTCACCCACGCGAACGAGGTCGACCAGGCTGAGTTGAGTTGCAGCGTCGACGAACGTGCGGTCGGGGCCTAGCGCCGGGACGCCGGCAACCATCTTCGGTGACAACGTGCCAATGCGCCGATGGAGCACGATGCCTGGGCGCTGGGTCCGCAGTTCAGTGTTGCTGGAGAAGTGCAGAGGGCGCGAACGGCCAGCGGCGATGCCATGCCACTGCAGATTCGTTGTGTGACTAAGGGCTGCATCCGAGGGAAGGATCAAGCGCGCAGCCTCCACCTCCAAGGCAAGGGTCACGGGCGTCGACTGCAAGACATACACCCCGCGATGGAGGCGAACGAAGGCCGAACCCTTGAGAGCGTCGCGCGTTACTCCGTGAGCGCGCGCCTCACGAGTGGTGAAAGCGCGGTCGGTCAGTCCTGCAGGAATGGTGGGGATGGGAGCCATGCCCCGAATATGGCGCGTGCGACGGGTGGTTCATACGCGCCGCTCGCTCAACTGTGGACACCCTCGCTCGTGTGCTCAGTTGGGGAAACCTCCCGATAACTCTGGAAACTCCCCATGATTTGGAGACTTAGCCGCGTATGCACGCGTGCTGATACGCGTATACGTATCCAAATCGTGAGGAGTGCAGGTGTGAAACCCACGGATTTCGGGGGATGCGGAAGGAGTTAGCGGGCGCGGCGGCTCAGACGCTCGAGGTCGAGGATGACCACCGAGCGAGGCTCGAGGCGCAACCAACCACGTGTGGCGAAGTCGGCGAGGGCCTTGTTGACCGTCTCGCGGGAGGCGCCGACCAGCTGAGCCAGCTCCTCTTGCGTGAGGTCATGGTTGACATGAATGCCGTCGTCGGCCTTGCGACCGAAGCGATCCGCGAGGTCGAGGAGCGCCTTGGCGACACGTCCGGGCACGTCGGAGAAGACCAGGTCGCCAACGACTTCGTTGGTGCGACGCAAACGGCTGGCGAGCTGGTGGAGCAATGCGCGCGCCACGTCGGGGTGCTCGCGCAGCACCGGCATGAGGGCATCGTGGCCGAGGCTCTTGAGGCTGACGTCGGTCACCGCCGTTGCCGTCGCTGACCGCGGGCCGGGATCGAACAGGGAAAGCTCGCCAAACATCTGACCAGGACCGAGGATCGCGAGTAGATTCTCGCGGCCATCGGGGGACGTACGGCCAAGCTTGACCTTGCCCTCGAGGACGACGTACAACTGATCGCCGTCGTCGCCCTCATTGAAGAGGACGTCGCCGCGCCGGATGTTCGTTGCCGGCATCGTCGCATCGAGCGAAGCTGCGGCCTCGTCGTCCAGCCCCGAGAAAAGGGGGGCTTGGCGTAGTACGTCGTCGGTCACGAGTCTTCCTCACGTCGGTGTTGCCAGAGTCACAGTTTGTCGTATGCATGCTCAGTTTCCCACACGGGTGCTCAGTTTGGGACGACATTGTGTGTCGCACGTACGCTGGTCGTCATGGCGACGCCCCCACCGACGTCGAGCCGGCCCGAGATTGCCCTTGTTCGCCGGGCACGCAAGATCAATCGGATCCTTGCGCAGACCTATCCCGAGGCCAAGGCCGAGCTTGATTTTGCGGACCCTTTTCAGCTGCTCGTCGTCACGGTCCTGTCGGCGCAGACCACCGATCGTCGTGTCAATGCGGTGTCCCCAGCGCTCTTTGCGGCGTATCCGGACGCGGCGGCGCTCGCGGCCGCAGACCGGGAAGCGCTCGAGGCCCTCATTCGGCCCACAGGCTTCTTCAGAGCCAAGGCCACCAGCTTGCTCGGACTCTCCGCCGCGCTCTGTGAGCGGTATGACGGCCAGGTGCCGCGTGTGTTGAAAGAGCTCGTCACTCTGCCGGGGGTTGGTCGCAAGACGGCCAACGTCGTGCTCGGCAATGCATTCGGCCAACCAGGCATCACGGTCGACACACACTTCGCGCGGCTGTCGCGCCGGCTGGCGTTCGTCGACCCGGAGACCGCGAAGGACCCGGTCAAGACCGAGCACGCGGTGGGCGCACTTTTCCCGCGGCGGGACTGGACGATGCTGAGCCACCACCTGATCTGGCACGGACGGCGGTGTTGCCACGCCAAGAAGCCAGCGTGTGGTGCGTGCCCGCTCGCGCGTCTGTGCCCGTCCTTCGGCGAGGGTCCGACCGACCCAGAGATCGCCGCCAAGCTGCTCACGACGCAGGGGCCCGCATGACGGAGTCCCTGGATGCGCAGGGCAGAATGGCTGTCACGGAGCGGTGGGCGTCCACGTCGGGTGTCGACCTTGCCGCCGCCGTCAGACAGCACTCGGGGGTGACGCGGTGACCGATTTGCCCGAGTGGCTCCACCCGCTGCGCGACATCGCTCCCACCCTCGATGCCAAGGCGCTGTCGCCGCGGATTCCGCCTGCGCCCGCCGATGCTCGCCCCGCGGCGGTGCTCATGCTGTTCGCCGACGGCGAACGTGGGCCTGAACTTCTCCTGACAGAGAGGGCCAGCACCCTGCGCGCGCACGCGGGACAGATCTCGTTCCCCGGCGGCTCGGTCGACGACACCGATGTCGACGCGGCCGCAACAGCCCTGCGCGAGGCCGAGGAAGAGGTCGGGCTCGACCCTGCGTCGGTGCTCCTGTTCGGTGAACTGCCGAAATTGTGGCTGCCGCCCAATAACTTCGCGGTCACGCCGGTCCTCGGCTACTGGCGCGAGCCAGTCACGCTCGAGGCGGTCAACGACTACGAGGTTGCGCGCATCATCCACGCGCCCATCCGCCGCCTGCTCGACCCCGCCAACAGATTCACGATGGTGCACGAGTCCGGTTGGCGCGGCCCGGCATTCCGGGTTGGCGCCGACGTGCCGCTCTGGGGATTCACTGCCGGCCTCGTCTCGCGACTCTTCGCGTCGGTCGGCTGGGAGCGTGCCTGGGATGAGTCCGTCACTGAGTCGTTGCGATGAACTCGCTCGACCTGTTTCTCGTCATCATTGTCATCGCGTATGCGTTGTCGGGCTTCGTCCAAGGTTTCCTGTGCGGCTTGGCGTCGAGCATCGGGCTCCTCATCGGCGGTGGTCTGGCGATCGTCATCGTCCCGCGGCTCATCAAACCGGAGAATCCGACACTGACCACGTCGTTCATGGCACTGGTGCTGGTCCTGGTGCTCGCCATCGTCGGCCAAGCCCTCGGCACGATGGTCGGCAACGCACTCCGCGCTAGCGTCAACTCTCAACCGCTGCGCTCGATGGACTCCGTCGCGGGTAGCGGGTTCAGCATGGTGGCGGCCCTGGTGGTGGCGTGGGCCCTTGGCTTCGCGGTGAGTGGTTCGCAAATCCCGTACCTCTCGGAGCAGGTGCGCTCCTCGGCCGTGCTCGACCGCGTCGACGCGGTCATGCCCAAGGCCGCCGACGAGAGCCTCCAATCCTTCGCGCAACTGCTCGATACGGGCCTCTTTCCGCGCTACCTCGAGCCGTTCGAGAAGGAAAAGATCGTCTCGGTCGAGCCCCCCGACCCCGAGGTGCTCAAGGATCCAGAAGTCCGCACGGCCGGCCGGAGCGTCGTCAAGGTCACCGGGAACGCCGCGAAGTGCAATCGCGGGATCGAGGGGTCCGGCTTTGTCTTTGCGCCCGAGCGGGTGATGACCAACGCGCACGTCGTCGCGGGGGTGGATCGCCCGACCGTGCTGATCGGCGGACGCAGGTATGACGCGCGGGTGGTCGTCTTCGATCCCAACATCGATGTCGCGGTGCTCAGGGTCGACGGGCTCGATGCCACACCGCTGAAGTTCGATACCACGGGCGAGTCGGGCGACACGGGCGCTGTGCTGGGCTTTCCCGAGAACGGGCCTTTCGATGCGCGTGCGGCACGCATCCGTACGGAGCAGACCCTGCGCAGTCCCGACATCTACGACAACGGGACGGTCCTTCGTCAGGCCTTCTCGATCCGCAGTCTCGTTCGTTCGGGCAACTCCGGCGGACCGCTCGTGTCGGGTAGCGGGCGCGTCTACGGCGTCATCTTCGCCGCATCGGTGAGCGACTCCGCGACGGGGTATGCGCTCACGGCCGACCAGGTGGGCGCCAGCGCCGCCAAGGGTCGCACGGCTACGAGTCGGGTTTCGACCGGAGGTTGCGCCTAACCGGTGCCTGCCATACGTCCAGCGATCCTCATACCCCCACGATTTGGAGACTTAGACGCGTATCCCACCGTCTCGATAAGCGTCTAAGTATCCAAATCGTGGAGAGGGGAGGAGGGAGAGGGACGTTGCGCCTAGCTGGAGCGCTTGAAGGCGCTGGGGATCTCTTTGGCGGTGGCGATCGTACGCTTCGGGGCGCGGACCTTCTTGAACTTGCGGATGGCCACGAAGACGAGAAGCAGCGCCACGAGGAAGTAGGCGCCGGTGACGATCAGGAACGACCACGCAGGGTCGAGGCCAGCCATCGTGATGAAGTAGGCGATCGTGACCGAGCCCAGGATCAACACGATCAGCAGGAGGAACGCCGCGACTGCGAGAAGAGCACCGCCAGCACCACCAGCGCGGAAACTCACCCGCAGCTCCGACTTCGCCAGCGCGATCTCGGACTGCACCAGCGACGAGACATCGCGGCTGATGTCGGCGATCAGCTTGCCGACCGTGGGGTCGGACTTGCCGGCAGTCTTCTCGGTCGGTTCGGTCATAGGTCGAGCCTACACAGAATGTCGGAGGTCGGCGGGGCGCCGTCGGTCGACAACCCGAGCCGAGTCCGACCAGACGGAGGTCAGACCAGGCTGAAGACGCCGAGCACGACGAGGACGGCGAGCAGCGAGCCACTTAGGATGAGGTCGTTACGGGTACGTGTGATGTCCTTCATGGCTTCTACGGTGCCCCGTTAACCCGGCATTACCCTGAATTCAGCCTGAAAATGCGATGAATTTCGCGCGGACAGTCGCTCAGTCCTCGTCGGAGCTGCCCTTCATACCCGACGAGATCGCGTCCATGACGGACGAATCGGCCAGTGTCGTCGTGTTGCCGACCTCGCGGTTCTCGGCAACATCGCGCAGCAGGCGACGCATGATCTTGCCCGATCGGGTCTTGGGAAGCTCTTGCAC
>JAOPXA010000212.1 GCA_025965395.1 Nocardioidaceae bacterium
CATCACAATTCCCTGGCACGCATTGGTTTACGTGCGTCAACTCGCGCACGGCCTTCAGGTCTGCTTCGAGTGAGTCAGGCAGGAGGGCCCGCTCTCCGCGACAGGTACCGAGACCTGCGCCCAGTGGGCACGGGTCTCGGGCTGTCGATTGCGCGTCGGCTGAGCGAGCGGATGTGGGCACGTTTGGTGGTTGACGCTGCGCCCTCGGGCGGGGCCGCACTCACGTTGAGCCTGCCCGTCGCTTAACTGTTAGACAGAGACGTCGGCGGGTTGCTTGGCGGGGCTGAACATCAAGATCAGTGCCGCGATGGTCAGCACCACATACACCGCAACGGCAACCTTGAGGCCAGCCGGGACGTCGACGAAGAATGCCGGAAGCGACGTCAACACGCCGAGGACGCGCGTGCCGGCGACAACGCGAAGGGCCGCCGCGTTGCCGCGCCAAGCGAAGTAGACCGCCACCAACGTGATGACTGCGAGGATGCTCGACACGATCAAGATGCCGATCGGTGGTCCGGTCTCACCGTCGGGAGTCGGTGGCGAGACGACGGACAGCAGGTCCGGTACAGCGATGACCGCTGCGATCACAATGCCGATCTTGTTCTTCTTCGAAAGAACAGTTCTCATGGTGTTTCTCCTCAGTGTCGTGGGCATCGGAAGTGTGCCCTAGGACGACCTTGGCAGCGGAGCGTCGCAGATCCATGAGGACCAACACCTTGATTGTGCGGGAAATTCGTGGCTATATCTAGGTGCAGGACCCTAGGCACGAGGGTGACAAGTGTGGGCATGATGTCTGCCATGGTCCCGGAAAATCTGCCCGACATAACGGTGGTGATCGCCGACGACCATCCCGTCGTACGAGCCGGACTCAGCGCTCTCATCGGATCGCTGGACGGCTTTGCGGTGGTAGGCGAGGCGGCAGATGGTGCCGAGGCCACGACACTTGCCCAGACCTTGCACCCTCAGGTGGTCGTGATGGACATTCAGATGCCGGAAGTCGACGGACTCGAGGCCTGCCGCCGCATTGTCGCGACCGCACCGGACGTCGCCATTCTGATCCTCACGATGCATGACGACGACGACACGGTGTTTGCCGCGATGCAAGCCGGGGCACAGGGCTACCTCCTCAAGGGCGCCCAGCAGGGCGAGATTGATCGTGCGATTCGTTCGGTCGTCCAAGGCGAGGCGATTTTCGGCCCGGGGGTCGCGGCACGGATCCTCAGCTATTTCGCTAAGCGACCTGTCCAGGTCTTCAACGATCCCTTCCCGTACCTGACCCCTCGCGAGCGCGAGATCCTCGATCACATTGCGGCGGGGCGAAACAATGGTGCCATTGCCAAGGAACTCTTCCTTGCGCCCAAGACGGTGAGCAATCACGTCTCGGCGATTTTCGCCAAGTTGGCGGTCGCCGATCGCGCCGAGGCGATCGTCCGTGCGCGTGAAGGCGGTATGGGGTTCCGTACGTGACGACTCCCGTAGCGATTGCCTCCGCGGTGGTCTTCGGGACTGCTCTCGTCTCAGGTGTCCTGATCGTGCGCTCGGGACGCGCGAGAGTCGTCGGCGTGTTGCTCGGATCGGCGGGTTTTGTCGGGCTGGTGGCCGCAATGCTCTCGTTGGCGGGCATCGCCGATGACGTCACCATACGGATGATTGTCCTAGCGGGGTGTGGCTTGTGGCCCGCAGCGGCGTGTCTCTATCCGGTTGGCGAGCACCGGGGAAGCGTTGTGTTCGTCGCGCTCGTGATCATCATTGGCGGCACAGCGATCTCGCTCGCGCGTCCCAGAGAATCGGGTGTCATCGAGAGCATGATGCTCGTTCTGGCTGCCGTGCTGGTGGTCTATCTCTGGTGGCGGCTCGAGACGTCGGGCGAGCGTGACCGGCAGTCCTTGTTGTGGTTGGTGCTCGCGACGGGTACGGCAACCATGATGGTGATTCCGCTGGCCTTCTTGGTCCCCACTGACACTGGCGGTGTGCTGACGATCCTCAGCGGGTTGGCGATAGCGCCAGCCATGGCGATCGGTGTGCGCAATCCTGACCTCGTCGATGTGCGGGCATTGATCGTCCGCGTCGTGGTGGTCTCGGTGGCGATGGTGGGATTCTTCGCGGTGTTCATCGGCGTCGCCTCGATCATCGAACAGTTCAAGGGAGATCCGGCCGACACGGCCGTCCTTGCGGTCGTCGGCGCCGTGTGCGCGATCTTCTTCCAACCGCTGCGCGTGATCCTTCAAGGGGTGATCGACCAGATCCTCTTCGGCGAGCGGCCGGACCCGGTGCACGCTGCCTCTCAGGTGGGCGATCACATCGCCGGCGACCCAGCGGTGGCGTTGCGCGCCGTGCGCCAAGCGCTCGTGCTTCCGTTCGCGCAGATCACCAGATCTGACAAGGTGCTCGCCGTGACGGGGCAGCGCGTCACGCATACCCGGACGTTCGTGCTGCGCGTTGGCGATGAGGTGGTGGGAAACCTTGAGCTCGGCTTGCGCGCAGGAGAGCTGTCCCTGAGCGCGGCAGACAACAGCGTGTTGCGCATCGTGATGCCAGCGCTGGCGCAGGTCATCCATGCGCAGGCTCTCGCGCAAAACCTTCAGGAGTCGCGAGAACATGTCGTCACCGCGGTGGAGGAGGAGCGCCGCAGGTTGCGTCGCGATCTTCATGATGGGCTTGGACCGACGCTGTCCGGGGTGGCCTACCGGACGGATGCCGCGCACAATCTCCTGGACACTGATCCGGAGCAGGCTGCGAAGTGGTTGATCGAGACTCGTGCAGACGTGACCTCCGCGATTGCGGAGGTCCGCCGCTTGGTAGAGGGCTTGCGTCCTCCCGCCCTGGATGAGTTGGGTCTGGTTGCCGCGATTCGTCAGCGGGCGGGTTCGATGCATTCCTCGGCCGGCGGATTGCTCCAGGTGGCGGTCGAGGTCCCCGTCGATGACACAGGATTGCCCGCCGCGGTGGAAGTCGCTGCCTACCGGATCGCCGTCGAGGCGCTCACCAACGTCGCGCGCCACTCGGACACGCGGCAGGCTTCTGTACGCCTGACCGTCGACGACCACGGGCTTGTGGTCGAGATCCGTGACAAGACCCGACACGCGGCGCCTTGGGCGCCCGGAGTCGGTCTCACCTCGATGCAGGAACGGGCCGCATTGGTCGGCGGGACTGTTGAGTGGTCGGCCACCGAAGCGGGCGGCTCTGTGGTGGCCAGGCTTCCGATCTCTGTCCCGCTAGGCTGACCGCGTGGTCTATCGCGCGTTTTTCACCGCTGTCTTCTCTCGTATGGATCCTGAGAAGGCTCACCACGCGGCATTCAGGGCAATCAGGCGTGGCGCCTTCGCGACAAGGCCCGCCCTTCGCCGCGGCACGGCTGCACCGGCCACGGTGATGGGCATCGAGTTCCCTAACCGATTCGGCCTGGCCGCGGGCTTCGACAAGAACGCCACAGGCGTCCTCGGGCTTCTGGCGCTCGGGTTCGGCCACGTCGAGATCGGCACGGTCACGGCGCAGCCGCAACCGGGCAATCCCCAGCCGCGCCTGTTCCGCCTGACCGCTGACCGAGCGTTGATCAATCGGATGGGCTTCAACAACGACGGCGCCGAAGTGGTGGCCGCGCGGCTTGCCGAGCTGCGCGAGACACCTCGCGGCAAAGCGGCCGTGATCGGAGTCAATATCGGCAAGACCAAGGTGGTCGAGCCTGACGACGCAGTCGCCGACTACGTGGCAAGTGCCCGCCTTCTGGCGCCGCACGCTTCGTACCTCGTCGTCAACGTGTCGTCACCCAACACTCCAGGCCTGCGGACGCTTCAGGCGACCAGCGAGCTGAGGCCCCTCCTGACTGCGGTGCAAGCGGCAGTGGCTGAGAGCACGCAGCAGCGTGTGCCCCTTCTCGTCAAAATCGCACCCGACCTTGCCGATGAAGATGTCGACGACATTGCTGACCTCGCCCTTGAGCTCGGCCTGGACGGAATCATCGCGACCAACACGACGATCGCTCGGCCTGACACTCTTCATACCGATCGCGCGACGATCGATGACGCCGGCGCCGGCGGGCTTTCCGGTCCGATCCTCGCTGAGCGCTCGGTTGAGGTGCTCACCCGTCTTCGTGCTCGCGTCGGCGACCGCCTCGCCCTCGTGTCCGTCGGCGGCATCACGAGCCCGCGCGACGCGAAGGAACGCGTCGCGGCCGGCGCCGACCTCGTCCAGGGCTACACGTCGTTCGTCTATGAGGGCCCGTTGTGGCCGTCGCGGATCAACCGCGCCCTAGCGGGATAGGAATCGCCTGCCGCGTGTGAGCCCGCGATCGGCGTAGCATCCGTGACGTGACCTCCGTGCGACGTACACCGACCGTCGCCATGGTCTTCGGAGCGAGTCGCGGCATTGGCAAGGGCATCGCGTTGGCGATTGCGGCCGCTGGCACGCACGTGGTGGTGGTGGCGCGTGCCCAAGGCGACGGCCGATACCCGGGAAGCGCATCAGACACGGTCGATGAAATTCGAGCCGCGGGTGGCTCGGCATCAGCACTCGCCTGCGATATCTCCGATCCCGTCAATGTGCGTGACGCCGTCGACACGACGGGGCGTGAGCACGGAACCTTGGATGTCGTCATCAATTCCACGGTCCATATCAGCTATGGCGAACTGGCCAACATCACGGCGGATGAGTGGGACAGCACCTACGCCGTCAACGTTCGTGGCCCGTTCGTGCTCACCAAGGCAGCGTGTGAAGTGATGCGCCGTCAGAGGTCAGGTCACATCATCCACCTGACCGGCGCAGCTGCGCGTCACGCTCACCTAGGAAATGTGCTGACTGGGTCATCCAAGGCCGCACTCGAACGATTTGTGGCTGGCGCTGCGGCCGAGACAAGGCCGTATGGCGTAAGCGTGAGCTTGTTTGACCCGGGTCGCGTCAGGACCGAACGCGCGGAGATCCTCCAGGCAGGAACAGACTGGACGGGGATCGCGGTCCCCGGTGACGTCGCAGCCGCTGTGGTCCACATCATCTCGCTACCGTCCACGTCGACCAATGGTCAGCGCTTCAGCTATGACGGCTCGGCCGCGCGAGGCTATGTCTCCGCGCCCTTGCTGACCGACGCCGACTAGGCACGCGCCCAACAACCCTTAGCCGACCAGCGGACTAACGCGCTTGAGCTCCTCGCGGGCCACCGTGCGGCGATGGACAGCGTCGGGTCCGTCGACGATGCGGAGTACGCGGGCCCAGGCGTAGAAATAGGCCAGTGGGGTGTCGTCGCTGATTCCGGCGGCGCCGAAGACCTCGATGGCCCGATCGATGACGGCGCACGCCACGGCCGGTGCGGCGACCTTGATGCCGGAGATCTCCGCCTTCGCGCCCTTGGCCCCGTGCTCGTCGATGAGCCAAGCGGTTCGATACACATACAGCCGCGCCTGGTCGATCTCGATGCGCGAGGTGGCGATGAGCTCCTGCACGACTCCCTGGTCGATCAACGGCTTGCCGAATGCGACCCGGTTCTTGGCGCGATCCACCATGAGGGCCAAGGCGCGCTCGGCCATTCCGATCGCACGCATGGCGTGGTGGATACGTCCAGGGCCGAGACGGGCCTGGGCGATCATGAAGCCATCGCCCTCGCCCGCGAGGAGGTTCGTCACGGGGACACGTACGTCGTGGAAGCGCAGCTCGCAATGTCCGTGTTGGTCCTGATAGCCAAAGATCGGGAGATTGCGGACGATCTCCAGACCGGGGGTGTCGCGCGGCACCAGCACCATCGACTGTTGACGATGGGTGGCGAGGGTCGGGTCGGTCTTGCCCATAACGATGAAGATCTCGCACCGGTCGTCGGCGACGCCGGTGATCCACCACTTCTTGCCCGTGATCACATATTCGTCGCCGTCGCGCACGATCGAGGTCTCGATGTTGGTGGCGTCTGACGAAGCGACGTCGGGCTCGGTCATGGCGAACGCGGAGCGGATCCGCCCGTCCAGCAGGGGCTCAAGCCAGCGCTCGCGCTGCTCCGGCGTGGCGAACAGCTCGAGGGTCTCCATGTTGCCTGTGTCGGGCGCTTGGCAATTGATGGCCTCCGGCGCGAGGACGGGCGACCAGCCAGAGATCTCCGCGACAGCGGCGTACTCGAGGTTGCTCATACCTGCGTAGTGAGGGTGGAAGAGATTCCAGAGGCCGCGCCGGCGCGCGGATGCCTTGAGCTCCTCCATGATCGGCGGGTGCGCGTTGTCACCGTGCTCGCGCAGGTATGCCGCCCATACGGGCTCTGCAGGCATGACCTCCTTGCGCATGAAATCCCACATCTCGGCGCACGTCTGTTGTGCCTTGTCGGAGAGCTCGAAGTCCATGGTGAGTCAGCCTTTCGGGTCAAGAATTTCCAGTCCTGCATGTGCGCAGTCCAGAACGAGTGAGTCGAGGTTGCCAAAATCTTGCCCTGCCATCGAACCGGCAGCGACACGTGCCGCGATGCCTTGGGCGATAACGGCGAACTTGAAGTTGGCGAATGCCAGGTAGTAGTCGATCTCGTGGATGGAGACGCCTGTGGCAGCGGCATACCGCTCGGCCAAGTAACGGCGGCCGGGAAAGCCAGGCTGGATGGTGACAGACGGGACGAGCGACTGCTCTTGCTCGCCCGCTTCGCGCCAGTAGAACAGCAGCATGCCAAGGTCGGTCATCGGGTCGCCGAGTGTCGACATCTCCCAATCGAGGACGGCAGCGACGCGGGTGGGGTCGTTCTCGTCCATCAAACAGTTGTCGAGGCGGAAGTCGCCGTGCACGATCGACGAGCGCTGCGTGGCGGGAAGTCGCTGCTTCAAGAGAGCGGCGAGTTGAGAAACTTCGGGAACGTCGTGCGTTGCGGAGCTGTCCCACTGGCCGCTCCATCGCCGAATCTGGCGTTCGACGAATCCCGCCGGACGGCCGAAGTCAACGAGCCCAACGGTCGAGGCGTCGACGGCGTGCAGATCTATCAGTGTGTCGACGAGAGCGTCGGCCATGGCCATTCTGTCTTCGGCACGGGTCGCGTAGCCCGCCGGCAGTTCCTCGCGGATGACGTGACCCGCGACCTTGGACATGACGTAGCAGGGCACGCCGAGCAGGTCGCCGTCCTTGTCGAAGAGGACGATTTCAGGCACTGGCACAGCGGAGTCGGCCAGTGCCTTCTGGACCCGCGCCTCTCGCGCCATGTCGTGGGCACTTGGCAAGAGCTCTCCGATCGGAGGGCGACGGAGCACCAACGCGCCGGCGGCGCTGGTCAGCTCAAACGTGAGGTTCGACTTGCCTCCGGCGATGAGGCGGGCCGAGTGGGCCAGCCACCGGTCGTCTCCGGTCGCAGCGGCGAGACGTGGTCCCAGCCTTTCGGGCCTCGTCAGGTCGTACGTGTTCATGTCGCTCCTACTGATCGCTCGCTCGTGCTGAACCATACACGTTCGACTGGCCTTGGTGCTAAGTGTGTCACATTGTTCGGCTATACTGAACGATATGACGACAGAGGTGCTAGCCCATGGTGCGCGGCGCAAGGAGCTCGGCCAGCGAGTTCGCAAGCTCCGCCAGCGAAAGAAGCAGTCGCTCAGATCCTTCGCAGCAGAAATCGGAGTCAGCGCTGCCACGATGAGCGCGATCGAGAATGGGCACACGGGCGTCAACGTAGATCGTCTCGAACTGATCGCGTCTGAGCTAGGTGTGAGCCCGGGAGCGCTGCTCACGCTCGAGGGGCTTCCGCAGATCGTGCTGT
>JAOPXA010000215.1 GCA_025965395.1 Nocardioidaceae bacterium
GGTCATGAGGTCGGGCACGCTCGCGCCTTCCCGAGCCCGCTCGATCACCCAGGTGGCGAGCAAGGCGACGGTCTCGGGGTAGTTGAGCTTGACGCCTCGAGCGAGTCGGTCACGCGCGACCATACCGGCGACGGACAACAGCAATTTCTCGGTTTCCGACGGCGACAGATGCACCTCAGACCGCCATTGCAGCGCGCACGGCTTCGATGGCTCCTGGGCCCCCGACACCGTTGGACGTGACGCGGCCAGACTCGAGCACGTAATAAGAATCCGTCGCCCGCAGCGCGAATCCGACGTGCTGCTCGACAAGAAGCACCGACAAGTCGCCTCGCTGCGTCAGTGAGGTGATGACGCCCTCGATGTCGGCCACGACGTTGGGCTGAATGCCCTCGGTGGGTTCGTCGAGGATCAACGTCTTGGGCTTCGTGAGCAACGTCCGGGCGATGGCGAGCTGTTGGCGCTGCCCGCCGGACAGAAGTCCCGCACGACGACTCAGCAGGGTGGCCAGGGCAGGGAAGGTGTCGAGGACGCCATCCACCTCGGACTTCACCGTGGAGACGAGGTGCAGGTTCTCCAGTGCGGTCATCTGCCCGAAGCACTGCTGACCTTGCGGGACGTAGCCGAGCCCACGCTTGACCCGCGCGCTCGGCCGCATCTTGGTGACGTCTTCTCCATCGAGAAGCACCTTGCCGGACTTGACCGGGAGCAGCCCGACCGCGACACGCAACAGCGTGGTCTTGCCCGCACCGTTGTGCCCCATGATGGCGAGGGCGCCGGAGTCGGGAAGAGTGATGCTGACGTCGTGAAGCACCATCGACCGGCTGTATCCGGCCGAAACCCCGATGAGCTCAAGCATGTGCTGTTCCTTCCGCGCTGCGGCCCAGGTAGACCTCTTGGACCTGGGGGTTGGCCTGTATCTCGGCGACGGTGCCCTCGGTCAGCACCTTGCCTCCGTGCATGACGGTGACGATGTCGGCGAACGTACGGACGAAGTCCATGTCGTGCTCGATGACGACGATCGTGCGGTCGGGACAGATCCGACGCAGGAGCTCGCCCGTCTCTTCACGTTCCTCCGCACTCATGCCCGCCACGGTCTCGTCGAGGAACATGACCTTGGCGTCCTGCACCAGGAGCATGCCGATCTCGAGCCACTGCTTCTGGCCATGAGCCAGGACACCGGCCGGTCGGCGGCTCACATCCTGCAGACCGATGGTCTCCAGGGCCTCCTCGACATACGTGGGCACCTTGCGACGCGCCATGATCATGCCCCACGCGGACCGATGCACGCCACCGGCGATGTCGAGGTTCTGCAGCACGCTGAGCTCCTCGAACACGGTCGCCGTCTGGAATGTGCGACCGACGCCCGCTCGTACGATCTGGTGCGACTTGAGCGACAGCAGGTCCTTGCCTCGGTACGTCGCGTGGCCGGAGGCCTTCACCAGTCCGGTGAGTGCGTCGACCAGCGTGGTCTTGCCTGCACCGTTGGGGCCGATCAGGAAGTGCAGTCGCCCCTGCTTGAGCGCCAGGTCGACGCCGGAGATGGCCTTGAACCCGTCGAAGCTGACGGCGAGGTCCTTGATCTCCAGGTGGTCGGGCTCGTGGGTCTGTGGATCATTCATACTGCCTCAACCTCCTTGATGTCGGTCCGCCTTCGGTTCAACGCCTGCCAGGCCTTGGGAATCACCGAGGTCAGGCCGTTGGGGATGAAGAGAATGACGATGATGAACATCGCGCCCAAGAAGTAGGTCCACTGGTCGGGGTAGGCCTCCGACAGTGACGTACGCCCGTAGCCGACCACCAAGGCGCCGATCGCAGGTCCGAGCAAGGTTGCCCGCCCGCCGAGCGCGACGCCAGCGATCAACATGATGGACGCCAGTGCACTCACTTCGCGCGGGTTGATGAGACCGGCCATCGGCACGAACATCGCCCCGCCGATGCTGGCCATGATGGCCGCGATCACGAAGGCCACCACCTTGATGTTGGCCGGGTCGTAGCCGAGGAACCGTACGCGTTCTTCCTGGTCACGGGTCGCGATCAAGACCTCACCGAACCTGCTCCGGTAGAGCTGGAAGGTGATGAGCAACATCACGATGAGGATCACGGCCGTGATCATGTAGATCATCTTCTTGTTGACCGGGTCATACAGGTTGTAGCCGAAGAACGTGCTGAGCGAGTTGAGCCCCGTCTGCCCGCCGGTGTACTTGATCTGCGAGACCAGGAGCGCACCGAAAGCGACGGTCAATGCCTGCGACAAAATGGCGAAGTAGGCGCCTTTGATCCGCCTCTTGAAGACGGCCAGACCGAGCACGAGCGCCACCAGTGCCGGGATGACGACGATCGCAGCAATCGTGAACGCTCCGCTTCTGAACGGCGCCCACCATGCTGGCAGCACCCCCGAGCCGAAGTTCATCATGAAGTCCGGCACAGCGTCGGGTCCGGCCGCTTCGAGCTTCAAGTGCATACCCATGGCGTAGGCGCCGAGGCCGAAGAAGAGACCCTGGCCCAGGACCAGCATTCCGCCACGTCCCCACGCGAGGCCGATGCCGACCCCCGCGATCGCGTAGCAGCAGTACTTGCCAAGGTTGTTCAGCCGAAAGGAGCTGAGCGCACCGGGAGCAATGACCAGGAGGAACAGGGCCAGGATCGCGATGCCGATGAGCGGGAAGTAGGCCTTGAAAGCCATGACGCGGGCATTCATGCCAGGCTCCTCGTCCGGGTCGCGAACAATCCTTGTGGGCGCACCTGGAGGAACACGACCACGAGGAGGAAGGTCAGGACCACGGCCATGCTTCCGTCCGTCCAGTAGGTCAGGAAGGCCCGCGTGATTCCGAGCGCGAACGCGGCGATCACGGCGCCCTTGATCTGACCAATGCCACCGGCCACGACGACGAGGAAGGCCCAGATGATGTACTCCTGGCCCATCGTCGACTCGGTCGCCGTGATCAGGGTGACGGCAACGCCGGCGACACCTGCCAGGCCCGAACCGATGAAGAAGGTCAGCCGATCGATGGAGCGGGTCGAGACGCCGACGGTCTCGGCCAGGTCACGGTTCTGCACGGTGGCCCGGATCTGGCGGCCGAAGCCCGTGTACTTGAGGAGGCTCGTCAAGCCGATCACGCAGGCGATCGACAGCACGAGGATGAACAGCTGGGTGAGTGGATACCGGTAGCCAAAGATGGGGATCTGTCCGTGGAGCCAGCTCGGTGCCTTGACGGCCTTGGCCTGGGCTCCGAAGATGTCCTTCGCGGCCTGCTGCAAGACGAGGCTCACGCCGAAGGTCACGAGGAGCGTATCGAGCGTTCGGTGGTACATCCGGGAGATCACGAGGACCTCCAGCAGGAGACCAAGAAGTCCTGCCACGATGAAGGCGAACGGGAGCGCGAAGATGATCGAGATATCAGCGTTGGTGATCAGCTGCTGGGTCATGTAGGCCGAGTAGGCACCGGCCATGAGGAATTCACCGTGCGCCATGTTGATGACGCCCATCTGACCGAACGTCAGGGTAAGACCGAGCGCGACCAGCAGGAGTGTGGCGCCGTATGAAGCGCCGGTGAAGGTTTGCGAGATCACAACATCCATGAAGGCTGCCTTCCGAAGAGTGGGGACCGGGCTGACCCCGGGGTCCCGCGTCGCGAGACGCGGAACCCCGGGGGTTGAGTTACCTGTTCGAACTCACTCCTTCGAGGGATCCCACCAGCTGTACGTCTTCAGGAACGGATCCGGCTCGATGGGCCCGTCAGACGAGAAGATCGTCTTGATGAGCTTGTCGGGCTGGACCTGACCGATGAGGTTGGTCTTGGCGATGTGGTGGTTCTCGCCGTTGACCGTCACCTTGCCCTCCGGTGCGGCGTAGGTGATGCCGTCGGCTGCGCCGATGACCTTTTCGGTGTCGAAGCTGCCGGCCTTCTCGACCATGGCCTTGTAGAGGAACATCGACGTGTAAGCGGCTTCCATCGGGTCGGATGTCACGCGCTTCTCGCCGAACTTGGCCTTGAAGGCCTTCACGAATGCGGCATTCTCCGGGCTTTCGACGGTCTGGTAGTAGTTCCAGGACGTCATCTGACCCGTGAGGTCCACCGGAATGGCGGCCGCTTCTTCTTCAGCGATCGAGACCGAGACGATCGGGGCGTTGGAAGAGTTCAAGCCCTTGTCGTCGTATGCCTGCAGGAAGGCGACGTTGGAGTCGCCGTTGATCGTGTTGAAGACCACGTCAGGCTTGGTCGACACGATCTTGTCGACCGCGGTGCCCCAAGCGCCCTGGTCGAGCGGCTGGTACTCCTCGCCGACGACCTTGATGCCGTACTCCTCGCAGTACTGCTTGATGATCTTGTTGGCCGTGCGCGGGAAGACGTAGTCCGAGCCGGCGAGGAAGATCGACTTGATCTTCTTCTCGGTGCGGAGGAAGTCCAGCGCGGGGATGATCTGCTGGTTCGTGGTCGCGCCGGTGTAGAAGATGTTGTGGTCGGCCTCGAGCCCTTCGTACTGGACGGGGTAGAACAAGATGTTGTTCAGGCTCTTGAAGACCGGACGCATCGCCACACGTGAGGACGACGTCCAGCCACCGAACACGGCGGCAACGCAGTCACTCTGAATGAGCTTCTCCGCCTTCTCCGCGAAGACTGTGGGCTCGCTCGCGCCGTCTTCCTGGATCGGCTCGATCTTCTTGCCGAGGATGCCGCCAGCATCGTTGATCTGCTCAGCTGCAAGATTGAGGGAGTCGGAGACCGTCTTCTCGCTGATCGACATTGCCCCGCTCATGGAGTTGAGGAAGCCGAGCTTGACCGTGTCACCCGAGGTATCAACGCAAGAAGAACCTGACGATCCTGCTGCTGTGTCGCCATCGGACGACTTCGAGCCACATCCGGTCATGACGAGCGCGGCAGACAATGCCGCTGCCGTGCCGGCAATGAGCCTGGCGCGTGATTTCACCACTGGAATCCCTTTCGGTTGTTGCAAGTTCGGCGCGTCAACGCGCCGTCTGATACATGCAACTTAGGAAGGAGAGATTTCCACTTACTTCCAAATGGTATTACTTTCGTGTTAATCGGCGCTTTTAGCGAGTCCTTATGGCACCAAGTCGGCGAGACGCTCGGTAAGCGCCATGGCGTCGAACGGTGCACGCACTTTCATGTCGTTGTCGAAGTAGACATACACGTCGGTGCCCATTTCCGCCCATCCCCGCACCAGCTGCGCCCAGCTGTCCAGGGCTTGGTCGGAGTAGCCGCTCGCGTAAAGCTCGGTGTCACCGTGCAAACGGACGTAGGCGAAATCCGCCGTCACCTCACGAATCAGCGGCCACTTGCCAG
>JAOPXA010000274.1 GCA_025965395.1 Nocardioidaceae bacterium
CGACGAAGCAGATGTGCGCACGTTGCGGTTCGTCACGGAGGTAGCTCGCGAGCCAGTCGATGAGGTTGTCCGTCTCCACCTTGGCCTTGGCGTCGGCAATGATCTCGTCCACCGTCGCGTCGAGTAGGTCAGCCAGGGTGTCGAAGCTCTCGTAGAAGTAGCGCTCGGTGAGATGGGCGACGTAACAGACGTCCCGCAAGCCGGTCGCGCCAAATCCGCGTGTGCCGAAAAGCTCGATGCCTGCCTCGATGAGCTGGGCTCGCCGCACAGATTGACGCTCGCTGCGGGACTTGCCGCGATAGGGCCGTTCACTGAGTGGTTGCGTCATGATGTTCATGACGTACCCAACGCCTCATGAGTCAAACGGTTACGGGCGTCTCTGAAGTCAGATGGGTCAGAGGGCTGATCCGTAGCGCCGGTTGCGGCGCGCATACTCCTCGACGGCTTCCCAAAGGTTGCGACGGTCGACATCGGGCCAGGCGACGTCGGAGAAGACCAGTTCAGCGTAGGCGGACTGCCAGAGCAGGAAGTTGCTCGTGCGCTGCTCCCCCGACGTGCGCCAGAACAGGTCTACATCGGGCATGTCGGGCTCGTCGAGGTAGCGCTCGATCGTCTTCTCGTCGATGCGCTTGGGGCTCAGCTTGCCTGAGGCGACGTCGCGCGCCATGGCTGCGGCGGCGTCGGCGATCTCGGCGCGGCCGCCGTAGTTGACGCACATAGTGAGCGTCATGACCTTGTTGTCGCGGGTCAGCTGCTCGGCAACCTCCAGCTCTTTGATGACGCTGCGCCACAGGCGAGGCCTGCGGCCAGCCCAGCGGACGCGGACCCCCAGTGAGTGCATCTCGTCGCGGCGACGGCGGATGACGTCGCGGTTGAAGCCCATGAGGAACTTGACCTCTTCGGGCGAGCGCTTCCAGTTCTCAGTCGAGAACGCGTATGCGGACACGTGGGTCACGCCGATCTCGATCGCGCCCTCGACCACGTCGAAGAGCGACGACTCGCCCTGCTCGTGACCGGCGGTGCGCGGGAGGCCGCGCTGCTTGGCCCAACGACCATTGCCGTCCATGACGATCGCCACGTGCTTAGGCACGAGGTCGGGCGCCAGCGTGGGCGGTTTCGCGCCCGAGGGATGCGGCCTGGGCGGACGAACCATCAACGGTCCACGTGGCTGAGGGAGCGCAGACCTCGCTCGAGGTGCCACGACAGGTAGGCGGCGACGAGGCTGCTCGCCTCGCGGCGGGTGCGGTCTTCTGCCTGCTCGGCGACGAGCCAGTCGCCACTGAGCAGGGCGGCCAACATACCGACGGCGAAGGGGTTGGGGTTGGCCGATCCCGGCACGCGACAGGAGTCGCACAAGATGCCACCTGAAGCGGCGTGGAAGTTGCGGTGCGGGCCGTCAGCGCTGCACAGGGCGCACGTGGAGAACGTCGGCGCATACCCCGCCACCGAGAGCGCGCGCAACTGGTAGGAGTCGAGGATCAGGCCCGAGTCGTGGGCCTTGGTGGCGAGTGAGCGGAGCGCGCTGACGAGCAGGAGGTACTGCTGCACCGCGGGCTCGCCGTCCTCGCTGACGAGGCGTTCGGCGGTCTCGAGCATCGCGGTGCCGGCGGTGTATGCGGGGTAGTCGGCGCCTAGGTGCGAGCCGAACGGGTTGATCGTCTCGACCTGCGTGATGATGTCGAGGCTGCGGCCCTCGGCCACTTGGAGGTCGACCTGCATGAAGGGCTCGAGCCGTGCGCCGAAGCGCGAGGTCGTCTTGCGGACCCCCTTGGCGACGGCACGGACGAGGCCGCGGTCGCGCATGAGCAACGTGATGATGCGATCGGCTTCACCCAGCTTGTGGGTGCGCAGGACGACTGCCTGATCGCGGTAGAGACTCACTCCCCCATTGTGCCGTGTCCAGCGTGGCATTCGTGGGAGCCCGGCGGGATGATCGGCGACTCACGTTGTGTTGACTGTTGTCGTGCCCACTCTCACGCCTGGCCGCGCTTTCGCCGTGACCGTCTTCGCTTTCGCCATCACCATGATGGGGACGACGTTGCCCACGCCGATGTACACGATCTACCAGCAGCGCCTCGGCTTCTCGCTCTCGATGTCGACGGTAATCTTTGCGGCGTATGCGTTAGGGGTGTTGCTGGCTTTGCTGATCTTTGGCCGGTGGTCCGATGTCGTCGGGCGGCGGCCCATGCTCTTGGGCGGCCTCGCGGTGGCGCTGGCGAGCGACGTGGTGTTCCTGACGACAGATACGGACGGGCAACTTATTAAGGGTCGGGTGCTCTCGGGCATCTCAGCGGGTATCTTCGTCGGCACCGCCACCGCGTCGGTCATCGAAAACGCTCCGCCCGCTTGGCGCGCTCGTGCCCCGTATGTGGCCACGGCGGCCAACATCGGTGGCCTGGGACTCGGGCCGCTCGTTGCGGGAATCCTGGTGGAGTACGCCTCGTGGCCGCTGCACTTGGCTTTCTGGGTCCACGTCGTGCTCACGGTCGTGGCGGCAGGGCTGCTGTGGCTTGTCGCCGAGACGGTGGAGCGGGTGCCGGGTCGGCGTCCTGGCTTCCAGCGCCTGGCTGTGCCGGCGGCTGCGCGGCGCACGTTCATTGGCGCCTGCGTCGGTGGGTTTGCCGGATTCGCCGTCCTCGGTCTGTTCGTCGCCGTCTCGCCGCGCTTTGTCGGTCAGGTGCTTGGCATCTCCAACTCGGCCGTCAGCGGATTGACCGTCTCCCTCGTGTTCGCCGCCTCGATCGTGGCCCAGATCGGGCTCAAGGCGCTGCCAACAGAGCGAGCGGTCAACATTGGCTGCTCTGCTCTGATCGTCGGCAGTCTGCTGATTGCCCTGTCGCTGGCCGTCGAATCGTTCGCCCTCCTGATCGTTGCTGCGGTGGTCGTCGGGGCGGGTCAGGGGATGTCGTTCAGCAAGGGACTTGCGTCGATCCTTGCCAAGATCGACACCCACCAGCGCGCCGAAGTGACGTCGACCTTCTTCGTGATCCTCTACATCGCGATCTCCCTTCCCGTAATCGGCGAAGGCATCGCGGCGCAGCACTGGGGCCTCGCTGACGCGGGCATCGCCTTCTCCCTCTCGATCGCCGCGCTGGCGGTGGTGGCGCTCGCCATCATCGTGAGTGACCAGCGCCGCCCCCAGGCCACCAGCTGACTGCTCACGACCTCCGCTGAGAGTGACGGGCACCTCCCAGCAGAGGAGGATGATGGCGACCATGACGTATGTGCTTGGAGTCGACGCCTGCACCAAGGGGTGGGTCGGCATCCGCATGGGGTCCGATGATCACCCGATGGGCCACTTCGCGGCCACAATCGCTGAGCTTGTCGCTCTCGCTACCGCTGACGAATCCCTCGCGGCAGTGGCGATCGACATACCTATCGCGCTCCCGGAGTCCGCTCCACGCGAGTCCGACGGTCTCGCGCGAGCAAGGCTCGGGCCACGACGGTCGTCGTTGTTCGACACCCCGATGCGTGCCGCAATCACCTGCGAGACCTTCGCCGAAGCCAACGCGACGAACCGAGCGCTCTGCGGTCGCGGCCTGAGCGTCCAGTCATACGGGCTGAGGGCCCGCATCCTCGACGTGCAGGAATGGCTTGCCGTCGAGCCCGAGATCCCGGTGATCGAGGTGCATCCAGAGACGTCGTTCGCCTTGGCCCACGGCGCACCGCTGGCCCATACCAAGAAATCGTGGGCTGGTATGAGGTTGCGGACGGCGATCTTGGCGAGCGTGGGCCTGATCTTGCCGAACGACCTCGGGCAAGCGGGCGACCTTGGCAGCACCGACGACGTTCTCGATGCCGCAATCGCTGCTTGGTCTGCGCACCGGTTCACTGAAGGAATAGCCGAGCGCCTGCCCGCCGAACCTCGTAGCGAGCTCGCCCCTGCCATCTGGGTCTAGCAACGTGGTCTAGTCGAGGCAGAACTCGTTGCCTTCGGGGTCTTGCATCACGATGAAACCCGCCTCCCGCGGTCCGGGCTCGAACCGCGCGAACTGCGTCGCGCCGAGCGCGATCAGCCGCGCTGCGTCTGCTTCGAGCGCGGCCATCCTCTCGTCGCCAACGAGTCCCGGCGCGGCCCGTATGTCGAGGTGGACGCGGTTCTTCGCGGTCTTGCCCTCGGGCACCTGCTGGAAGAACACCCGGTTGCCGCTGCCGTCAGGCGCGACGATCGCGGACTTGGAATTGCGCTGCTCTGGGGGCACACCCCACGCCGCGAGCGCGGCGTCCCAGGTCGCGAAACCGGGAGGCGGGTCCTCGAGCTTGTAGTCCAGAGCCGCCGCCCAGAACTCCGCCTGGGCGCCCGGCTCGGCGCAGTCGAAAGTGATCTGGATGTCGCGTGCCATCGTTCCTCCAGTGTTCGTTAGTGGTCTCTTTCGACCGTACAACGCCCCTCTGACAGGAACCGAACTCCGCTGAGAGTGACGTTTTGGCTCGTCACGCACGGCGAGTCTCGACCAAAACGTCACTCTCAGCGCAGGGGTGGCTAGCGGTACCCGCTTCCGGAGCACATACCGCATACCGACTTTCCGGTCCCGGTGCACGAGCAGCAGGTCCCCGTGATCTCTTGGCCTGAGTACAGCGTCCCGCGACCAGATCACGTCCAGCACGAGATCCGACCA
>JAOPXA010000014.1 GCA_025965395.1 Nocardioidaceae bacterium
CTCTGTGAAACCAATCATGCGGCGGGTCATGTCCGTGTGACAGCATCAACGTATGGCCATCAGCATTGATCAGTATGTAGCGGAAGTTCGGGCGAGGCTGCCCGAGGCACACACTTTGTTGAGCCGCCTGGCCGTCGACCACGAAGGTGTCGGCATGGTCTGGCAGCTCAATCGTGACTTGAACCACCTACTTCTGTGGTCCTGGCGATCAGGAGACCGAGACACGTGTCAGCGCATACTCGCGGTCATGGAGCAGGGCCTGATCGACACTGACGAGAACGACCACGCCCCTGTCTTCAACTCAGTGGGGATCGGAGTGGTCGAAACGATTCACCAACGGCTTGCTCACAAGGACTTTGTCGCATTCGTTGAGACGTGGCCACCGGCAATGCGCGAACAGGCTCTGGCGTACAAGACTCCCTGGGGAGAGGACTTCCTTGAGGACGACCCGGATACGTTTCAGATTTCGTTCCGTTGGCGATTGCGCTGGACGTTGCGACACCCCATCAGAACTCGTCTTGGGACACGGATAAGTTTCGCGCGCTGAGCTAGCCACGCAACCGCATACAATTTGTCTGGCACCGACATTTATGAACCTCCACGAATCGCAGGCAATGACCACACGTACGTACGAAGTCCGCACCCACGGGTGCCAGATGAACGTCCACGACTCCGAGCGCCTCACCGGGCTGCTCGAGACCGCGGGCTACACGGCTGCGTCTGGGCTCGAACCGGCCGATGTGGTCGTCTTCAACACGTGCGCCGTGCGCGAGAACGCCGACAACAAGCTCTATGGCAACCTCAGCCAACTCTCGTCGATCAAGGCGGAGCGACCTGGCATGCAGATCGCTGTTGGTGGCTGTCTCGCTCAGAAGGACCGCGACACGATCACCAAGAAGGCGCCGTATGTCGATGTCGTCTTCGGCACGCACAACATTGGCTCGTTGCCGGTGCTGCTGGAGCGCGCGCGCATCGCCGAGGAGTCGCAGGTCGAGATCCTCGAGTCGCTCGAGGTGTTCCCGTCGACGCTGCCAACTAAGCGCGACTCGGTGTTCGCCGCTTGGGTGTCGATCAGCGTCGGCTGCAACAACACCTGCACGTTCTGCATCGTCCCGAGCCTGCGCGGCAAGGAGAAGGATCGGCGCCCAGGCGACGTGCTTGCCGAGATCGAGGCGCTGGTGGCCGATGGGGTCGTCGAGGTGACGCTGCTGGGCCAGAACGTCAACTCATACGGTGTGGAGTTCGGCGATCGCCAGGCGTTCAGCAAGCTGCTGCGCGCGTGTGGGGAGATCGAGGGGCTGGAGCGTGTGCGGTTCACCTCGCCTCACCCGAAGGACTTCACCGATGACGTGATCGCCGCGATGGCCGAGACGCCCAACGTCATGCCGCAGTTGCACATGCCGTTGCAGTCGGGCTCGGATCGGGTGCTGAAGGAGATGCGTCGCTCGTACCGCAAGGACAAGTACCTCGGCATCATCGAGCGGGTCCGCGAGGCTATGCCGCATGCGGCGATCACGACCGACATCATCCTCGGGTTCCCTGGCGAGACCGAGGAGGACTTTCTCGAGACGATGGACGTGGTGCGGCGCGCGCGGTTCACGAGCGCTTACACGTTCCAGTACTCGAAGCGGCCGGGGACTCCTGCCGCCGAGCTTGAGAATCTGGTGCCTAAGGCAGTCGTGCTTGATCGGTATGACCGCCTCGCTGCTTTGGTCAACGAGATCGCGTGGCGCGAAAACCAAAAACTCGAGGGCACCGTGGTCGAGGTGTTGGTGTCGACGCATGATGGCAAGAAGGACGGCGCGACGCAACGTCTGACTGGGCGTGCGCGCGACAATCGGCTCGTTCACTTCGCCAAGCCCGAGGGTGTCGAGGTGCGGCCTGGTGACCGCGTCGAGGTCGAAATCACGCATGGCGCTCCGCATCATCTTGTGTCGGACGCGCCGGTCATCTCCGTGGCTCGCACTCGCGCGGGTGATGCGTGGGAGTCGCGCCAGGGCAAGACGACCGTGTCGGGAGTCGGGCTCGGGATGCCGTCATTCGGTGTTCCGGCGCCACTGCCCGTAGTCGAGTCCGCCTGCGCCATCTGACTTGTCGCACCCGCCACCTCCGCTGGGAGTGACGTTTTGGTCGCGACACGCCGTGGGGAGACGACCAAAACGTCACTCTCAGCGGAGGTCGCACGCACTGCGTACGGATGGGCGCTGCGTTGCGTACGGATGGGCGCCGAACTTCGTACGGATGACGGTTAGGGGAGGAAGCGGTAGCCCAGGCCGGGTTCGGTGATGAACAGGCGCGGATGGGCCGCGTCCACCTCCAGCTTGCGGCGGATCCCCGCCAGATACACCCGCAGGTAGTTGGTCTCGCGGTCGTACGCCGGGCCCCACACAGCGTGCAGCAGCTCGGTCTGGCGCACCAAGCGCCCACGACGCCGGGCCAAAACCTCGACGATGTTCCACTCGGTCGGCGTCAGATGGATGTCCTCGCCACCGCGTTGCGCCACGCGATCGCCGACGTCGATCACGAGATCGTCCACCTCGACCACGAGCGGCTCCGCCTCGACGCCACCGCGCCGTGCCGCCGCTCGCACCCGCGCGACCAGCTCGTCCATGCCGAACGGCTTGGTGACGTAGTCGTCGGCGCCAAGATCGAGCGCCTCGACCTTGTCGTCGGACTCGCTGCGGGCCGACAACACGACGATCGGCACCTGGCTGAAAGAACGCACCTGCTTGAGCACCGCAATGCCGTCGAGGTCCGGCAAGCCTAGGTCGAGCAGGATCACGTCGGGCATCCGCTCCTCGATGATCTGCAGCGCGGAGCGCCCATCGCCC
>JAOPXA010000023.1 GCA_025965395.1 Nocardioidaceae bacterium
GTCGTCGGCTCGTCCAATCCCATCCGCGATCTCGACCTGATGATGGCCCCGACGCCGGTGGGGGAGAAGCGCCTGACTCTCGCCAACCGCGGCCTGGCCGGCATCGACGGGACGATTTCGACGGCGATCGGCGCGGCCCTGGCCCGCACGTCGTCACGGGCCATCGCCTACCTCGGCGATCTGACGTTCCTGCATGACGCCAACGGGCTGCTGATCGGCCCGCACGAGCCCCGCCCCGATCTCACGATCGTCGTTGCGTCTGACGATGGCGGGAGCATCTTCTCGACGCTCGAGCCGGGCGAAGACACCTACGCGCCCGCATTCGAGCGGGTCTTCGGCACACCGACCCGTGCTGACATCGGTGATCTCTGCGCGGCATACGGCATCCCCCACACGCGCGTAGCCACGAGGGAGGCGCTCAGGGAGGCACTCGGCCAGGCCACTGACGGCATCCGCGTGGTCGAGGCGACGCTCGACCGAACGCGACGTCGTGCGCTCGCGAACGCCGTCAACGGCCTCGCATTGCGCTGAGTCCCTCCCCGACGTACGTTGTGACGTGGATCACTTCAAGCCGCAATTGAGGAGCCGTATGGTCGACAGCTTCGATTACGTCATCGTCGGATCAGGTAGCGCCGGAGGTGTCTTGGCCGCGCGTTTGAGCGAGGATCCGCACGTCTCGGTGCTCTTGCTCGAGGCTGGGCCCGAGGACGACGCGGACGAGATCAAGATGCCGCTGGCGTTCTCGACGCTCTTCAAGACGAAATGGGACTGGAACTACCAGACGACGCCGCAGAAACAGCTCGGCGGGCGCCGGGCCGATTGGCCGCGAATGAAGGCACTCGGCGGCTGCAGCGCCATGAACGCCATGATCTACATGCGCGGCAATCGGCTCGACTACGACGACTGGCGCGACGGCTATGGCGCGACGGGGTGGGGCTATGACGACGTTCTGCCGTACTTCCGCAAAGCCGAGAGCAACACACGCCTGAACGGGCCCTTCCATGGCAACGACGGACCCCTGCGGGTCGAGGACCGTCGCTACAACCACGAGCTGTCGGATGCCTTCATCGCCTCCGGAGTCTCCGCTGGCCTGAAGCCGAACGACGACTTCAACGGCGAGTCGCAGGAGGGCGTCGGACGCCATCAGGTGACGCAGAAAAACGGGAAGCGTTGGTCGGTGGCGGACGCCTACATCCGTCCGTCGCTGGGTCGGCCCAACCTGACCGTGCGCACGCTCGCCTTCGTGGAGAAGGTCGTGTTCGCAGGCACGCGGGCGGTCGGCGTTGCATACACTCGCGGAGGCGAGCAGCATACGGTCCACGCCAACGCCGAGGTAATCCTCAGTGGAGGCAGCATCAACAGTCCGCAGCTGCTCATGCTGTCGGGTGTGGGGCCGGGGGCGCACCTGCGCGAGCACGGCATCACGGTGGTCGCCGAGTCGCCCGGCGTGGGCCAGAATCTCCATGATCACCCCGTCGCGGGCTTCCTCGCCTACACCAAGAACACGACCGACATCGCCGAGTTGGTCAACCTGCGCAACGTCGCGAAGTGGACCGCCACGGGGCGCGGGCCGATCAGCTCCAACGTCGCTGAGGCAGGGGCGTTCTTCGCGAGCGACGACGGACTGGTTGCCCCCGACATCCAGATTCACATGGCGCCGACAGGGTTCTACGACAACGGCCTCCACGAGCCCGTACGTCGTGGAGTGACGATCGCGCCAACCCTGGTCAACGTGTTCAGCCGCGGTGCGATCACGCTGCGATCGGCCGACCCTCACTGGCATCCGGCGATCGATCCGGCGTACTTCGACGACCCCCGCGACCTGGACGCACTGGTGGCGGGGGTGCGGCGAACGGGAGAGATCATCCGCCAAGGCGCGCTGGCGGAGTTCATCGCCGCGCCATGGATCCCGGAGTCCCTGGACCCGACCGTCGACCAGATCATCGCTGGCATCAAGGCGCTCACTCAAACCCTTTATCACCCCGTCGGCACCTGTGCGATGGGCTCGGGGGGTGATGCCGTCGTGGACGCGGAGTTGCGCGTCAACGGCGTCGAAGGGTTGCGGGTCGTCGACGCCTCGGTCATGCCGGTCGTCCCACGCGGCAATACCAACGCACCCACGGTCATGATTGCCGAGAAGGCCGCGGACCTCATCAAAGGAGCAGCATGACCACCACGCTCGAGCCCGGCATCTCGCACACGTTCGAGTCGCTCAACCCCGCGACCGGAGACGTCGTTGGCGTGCACCCGATCACGTCGGCCGCGGAGGTCGATGCTGCCGTGGAGCGCGCTCAGGCGGCGGCCCAGTGGTGGTCGGCGCTGACGTTCGGCGAACGCTCCGACTACCTGCTGAAGTGGGCCGCCGTCATCACCCGCCGGATGGCGCAGCTCGGCGAGCTGAACCACCAGGAGACGGGCAAGACGTACGGCGACGCGCAGCTGGAGATCGTCTTGGCGGTCGATCACATCGCCTGGGCAGCCAAGCATGCGAAGAAGGTCCTGGGGGAGCAGAAGGTCGGATCGGGCCTGTTGATGGTCAACCAGTCCGCCACGGTGCAGTACCTCCCGCTCGGCGTCATCGGGGTCATCGGGCCGTGGAACTATCCGGTCTTCACGCCGATGGGGTCGATCGCGTATGCGCTCGCCGCCGGCAACGCGGTCGTCTTCAAGCCGAGTGAGTACACCCCCGCCGTGGGCCAGTGGCTTGCCCACTCATTCGCGGAGGTGGTGCCCGACCACCCGGTGTTTCACGAGGTCACCGTGCTGGGTGACACGGGTGCGGCATTGGCGCGGTCGAAGGTCAACAAGGTCGCCTTCACCGGGTCTACGGCCACGGGCAAGAAGGTCATGGTGGCCGCGGCGGAGAACCTCACTCCCGTCATCATCGAGGCAGGTGGCAAGGACGCGTTCTTGGTCGACCAGGACGCCGATATCGCCGCAGCTGCCGACGCCGCGCTGTGGGGAGGCATGTCCAACGCCGGCCAGACGTGCATCGGCGTGGAGCGTGTCTACGTGCACGAGCAGGTCTACGACACGTTCGTCGAGCAGATTCTCGCCCTAGCCCAAGGCGTACGGGCCGGAGCTGATCCCGAGGCGAAGCTGGGCCCGATCACGATGCCGTCGCAGCTGGGCGTCATTCAGAGCCACATCGACGAGGCGATCGCGAAGGGCGGGCGGGTCTTGCTCGGCGGCGCCGACGCGGTCGGGGCGCGATTCGTCCAGCCGACCATCCTCACCGACGTGCCCGAGGACTCGCTCGCGATCACCGAGGAGACATTCGGGCCGACGCTCGTGATCAACAAGGTGCGCGACATGGACGAGGCGGTGGCGCTGGCCAATGCCACGCGCTACGGGCTCGCTTCGACCGTGTTTTCCAAGGCGCGGGGCAAGGAGCTTGCCGCGCGGATCCGTTCGGGCATGACGTCGGTCAACGCGGTGATCTCGTTCGCCGGGATCCCGGCGTTGCCGTTCGGCGGTGTCGGGGACTCCGGCTTTGGGCGCATCCACGGTGCAGACGGGCTGAAGGAGTTCACGTACGCCAAGTCGATCGCCAAGCAGAACTTCAAGCCGGTCATGCTGCTCACGTCGTTCACCCGCGACGCGAAGACCGACGGCCGCGTCGCGCAGTTGATCACCGTCCTCCACGGGGGCAAGCCCACCCTCCCCAAGCGCTAACCCCCAAAAACCCGCTCGCGAGTCACGTACGGTCACCGGCGAGTCACGTACGACACACTTGAGCGCATGAATCGCACGTGGGCCGACTTCGCTGTCTGGGACGCGCGCCCGGCCGTTGCGGCTCACTGGCTTCTCCCGGACACCGGCTGGTTTGCGATCCTCGCTTGGACCGCCGGACCCGATTGGGTCGTCGCGACCTCGGACCGCTCGATCCGCGCTCCCGTACGCGTCGCATGCATTGCCAAGGATGGCGCCAGGGCCCGGTGGGAAGAGCCCTACAGCTCGATGGATCACCATGGCGCCGATGACGACGTCGACCAGGTGTTGGCCGAGGTCGGGCTTCCTGCACGTCCGCGGGGGTGCGATTGGTATCTGTCAATCGCACCCGAAATCAAGGGCGAGATCGTCCAACAGATCGGGCAACGCGTCCATGCGCTGGTTCCGCGAGAGGTGTCTGGCGAAGGCTATCTTCCGGCAGTCAAGAACGCCATGGAGATCGTTGTCGAAGAGATCCTGCGCGCGAGCGTCCGGCCGGACGACTGACTACCCCGACCTAAGTTACCAAGCAGTACGTACGCTGGTCGGGTGAACTCCGCACCCATCTTCCGCCGCTACGTCGCGCTCGGCGACTCGTTCACCGAGGGAGTTGGCGACCCAGATCCGGCCCTTCCCAACGGAGTGCGCGGCTGGGCTGATCGCTTCGCCGAGGTGCTTGCCACCAAGACCGACGACTTCTCCTATGCCAACCTCGCGATCCGCGGCCGCAAGGTCCTACCGATCCTTGCCGAGCAGATCGAGCCGGCCGTGGCGATGCGACCTGATCTTGTCTCGATCTACGCGGGAGCCAACGACGTCCTGCGACCCAAGGTCGATATCGACGGGCTCATCGAGGCGTACGACGAAGGACTCGGCAAACTCGCCGCGACCGGCGCTCGCATCCTCACTTTCACCGCATACGACGTGGGCGGCGTAGCGGTATTCGGCGCCCTCCGCGGGAGGTTTGCTGTCTATAACGAACTGGTGCGCGAGGTCGCCGACAAGCACGGAGCGACGCTCGTCGACTTCTGGCGCCTGCGCGACTACCAGGACTCACGCCTGTGGGACGTCGACCGGATGCACATGTCGAGTGCGGGTCATCAACGCATGGCGATCGCGGCGCTTGATGCGCTCGGCATCGAGCACACGACGGCTCCGCTCGAACTGACGCCGCTTCCCACCCTCACGCGCGCACAGCGTCGCGCGGCCAACATCGACTGGGCGAAGTCGTATGCGACCCCATGGGTACAGCGTCGCTTGAAGGGCACCTCATCGGGCGATGGACTCCGGCCGAGGCGTCCGATCCTGGCGCCGGTGGAGCTCTAGCTGCCGAAAGTCAGCGCATCCCGCACGGGTATGAACTTCGCGTTGCTCTCGGCAAGCTCGGACGCGGGGTCTGAGTCGGCGACGATGCCGCACCCGGCGAACATCCGCACGCCGTTCTCCTCGATCTGCGCCGAGCGCAACCCGATGCCCCACTCGCCGTCACCAGACGCATCGATCCAACCAACGGGACCCGCATAGGGCCCGCGGTCCATGCCCTCGCACTCGGCGATGAGCTCCACGGCCGCCGGAGTCGGAGTGCCGCCCACTGCCGCGGATGGGTGCAGCGCCTCGGCCAGGGTCAGGGCGGTCGCCTCGTCGCCGATCACGCCGGTGACGTCGGTGGCGAGGTGCATGACGTTGGGAAGGTGCAGCACATACGGCGCCTCGGGGACGTTCATCCCAGTGCAGTGCGGGTCGAGCGCGTCCACGACGGAGCGCACCGCATACTCGTGCTCCTCGCGGTCCTTGCTCGACCGTGCCAACGACCCGGCGAGCGCGAGATCGTGCGTGTCGTCTCCCGTGCGGCGGATCGTGCCTGCCAGCACCCGAGAGGCGACGAGGCCCCGCTCGCGACGTACGAGCATCTCAGGCGTGGAGCCGAAGAAGTCGCCGACGCTGAACGTCCAGCAGCTCGGGTAGTGCTCGACGAGCTGACTGAGCGGCCAGCGCACGTCCAGCGGCCCTTCGAAGTTGGCGTAGACGTC
>JAOPXA010000033.1 GCA_025965395.1 Nocardioidaceae bacterium
AGCGGGGGCTCCCACAACGCGATCGCCCGCGCCCCATGAGGCGACCCGTCGGCCTCGACGGCGCGCACCGGCATACCGATGAGCCGCTCACCCGACACGGCCGGATCGGCAGCCGTCGCCGAGGCAAGCACGAACGTCGGCGTCGACCCGTAGTACGCGCAGATCCGCCGCAACCGCCGCACGATCTGCGCCACGTGCGCCCCGAAGACGCCCCGGTAGTGGTGGCACTCGTCGATCACCACATAGCGCAGCCCACCGAAGAACCTCGACCACCGCTGGTGCGCGGGAAGCAACGAGTGATGCAACGTGTCGGGATTGGTCAGTATGTAGTTCGCGTGATCGCGCGCCCATACCCGCTGCTCGGTCGAGTTGTCCCCGTCGACCGTCGTCGCGCGAGCCCAGGTGGAAGCCTTCGCGAGCCCGAGCAGCTGGTCGGCCGCCAGCGCCTTGGTCGGCGCGAGATACAGAACGGTCGGCGCGCGATTGCCGCGCAACGAGCTCCCGGACCGTCCTTCGGCAAGCGCTGAGAGCGCTGGCAGCTGGTAGGCAAACGACTTGCCCGACGCCGTGCCCGTCGAGATGATGACGTGTTCCCCGCGTCGAGCAGCCTCGGCCGCCTCGACCTGGTGCGCCCACACATGGGTGATGCCGTCGGCCTCGTGCATCCGGCGCACATCCGGGTGCACCCATGTCGGCCACGGCTCAAAGACGGCGTTGCGAGCGGGGATTCGTTCGAGGTGCGTCAGACGCTGCGCCCGGTCAGGCGAAGCCTGCGCGCCGAGCAATGTCTCGAGGGGACCCACGCACCGAGTGTTCCAGATCGCAGACATCGGGGCGTTTAGGCCGAGATGTCGGATGGGCCGTGATTGAATGCCCGTACGCATTGGGAAAGGCAGTCATGGATCTTGCATTGAGCTCGCGCGCCGAGGGCGACTACGAAATCATCGAAGTCGGCGGCGAAATCGACGTCTACACCGCGCCCAAGCTGCGCGAGGCAATTGTGGGCGCCGTCGACAGCGGCAAGATCAGCCTGATCGTCGATGTCGAGAAGGTCGACTTCCTCGACTCGACCGGACTCGGTGTGCTCGTCGGTGCACTCAAGCGCGTACGCGGCGAGGGTGGCTCGCTCGACATTGTCTGCACGCACGAGCGGCTGCTGAAGATCTTTCAGATCACGGGTCTCGACAAGGTTTTCGGCCTGCATTCGTCGGTCGACGCCGCGATTGCGTCGCACGCCTGACGCTCGCCCCGCGCACCACATGGTTGTGTTCCACGTCACATCCTGGTTTCGTATGACCCAGCACCATCCCAACCAGGAGGATTTTGATGGCCGACGCGACACTTGTTGCGGCAGCTGAGGACCTCGATCTCACGAACGGCAACACCATTCTCGTGGTGTGTGTGCTCGCCGTGGGCGTCCTCGCTCTCGCCCTGGCGGTTGTTTTCCGCCGCCAGGTTCTTTCCGCCAATGACGGCACCGCCAAGATGCAGGAGATCGGACTCGCGGTCCAGGAGGGCGCCACGGCGTACCTCACCCGCCAGTTCAAGACCCTGTCCGTCTTCGTCGTGCTGGCATTCGGAGTCCTGTTCCTCCTACCGGGCGATGCGGAGATCCGGATCGGACGGTCGATCTTCTTCGTCCTGGGTGCGCTGTTCTCGGCCAGCATCGGCTACATGGGTATGTGGCTCGCGGTGCGTGCCAACGTCCGCGTCGCGGCGGCCGCGCAAAACGACGGGCGCGAGCCCGCGATGCGGATCGCGTTCCGGACCGGCGGCTTCGTCGGCATGATGACGGTCGGCCTGGGCCTCCTTGGCGCTGCCGCCGTCGTCCTGATCTACCAGGGAAAGGCGCCCTCGGTGCTGGAAGGCTTCGGCTTCGGCGCAGCTCTTCTCGCGATGTTCATGCGCGTCGGCGGTGGCATCTTCACCAAGGCGGCTGACGTCGGAGCCGACCTCGTCGGCAAGGTCGAGCAGAACATCCCCGAGGACGATCCGCGCAACGCAGCGACCATCGCTGACAACGTCGGCGACAACGTCGGCGACTGCGCGGGCATGGCTGCTGACCTCTTTGAGTCGTACGCCGTCACGCTCGTCGCGGCGCTCATCCTCGGATCGGTCGCGTTCGGTGAGGAGGGGCTCATCTTCCCCCTCATCGTTCCGGCCATCGGTGCCGTGACCGCCATGATCGGTGTCTTTCTCACCCGCCCCCGCGCCGGTGAGAACGGCCTGACCACGATCAACCGCTCGTTCTACATCTCGGCCTTCATCTCGGCGATCTTCTGCTCGCTCGCTGCGTGGCTCTACCTGCCGGGTTCATTCTCCGACCTCAACATCACCGAGCCCACGGGTCTTGCCGCGCAAGTGTTCGGCAACGACTCTACGTCGAGTCTTGACGGCTCGCCGCGTCTCATCGCGATCATCGCCGTGCTCATCGGCATCGTGCTCGCCGCCGTGATCTTGGCCCTCACTGGCTACTTCACGGGCACCGAGTCGCGTCCGGTCAAGGACGTTGGCAAGACGTCCCTCACGGGCGCAGCGACGGTCATCCTTTCGGGGTTGTCGGTCGGCTTCGAGTCGGCGGTCTACACGGCCATGGTGATCAGCGCGGCGATCTTCGGAGCCTTCCTGCTCGGGAGCGGCTCGCTCATCGTGTCGTTGTTTGCTGTCGCCCTCGCGGGCTGTGGTCTGCTGACCACGGTCGGCGTGATCGTCGCGATGGACACCTTCGGTCCGGTCAGCGACAACGCGCAGGGCATCGCTGAGATGTCGGGCGACGTCGACGAAGAGGGTGCCAAGATCCTCACCGAGCTCGACGCGGTCGGCAACACGACCAAGGCCATCACCAAGGGCATCGCGATCGCCACGGCTGTCCTCGCCGCGACGGCGTTGTTCGGCTCGTTCACCGATGGCATCAAGAACTCGCTGCTCGACATCCTCAAGGATCTCGATACGGCAGCTGCCCAAACGGCCTTCGCCAACGGGCTGTCCCCCTCGGACTCCCAGGCGCTGTCCGGCATCTTGAACGTCGCCGACCCCAGCAACCTCGTCGGGCTCATCCTCGGCGCGGCCGTGGTGTACCTGTTCTCCGGTCTCGCGATCAACGCGGTCGGCCGAGCGGCGGGCGCGGTCGTGTACGAGGTCCGCCGTCAGTTCCGCGAGATCCCCGGAATCATGGAGGGCACGGGGCGTCCCGAGTACGGCAAGGTCGTCGACATCTGCACGCGCGACTCGCTGCGCGAGCTGGCGACGCCGGGCATCCTGGCGATCTTCGCCCCGATCGCCGTGGGCTTCGGCCTGGGCATCGGGCCGCTAGGCGCCTACCTCGCGGGCGCCATCGGCACGGGTCTCCTCATGGCGGTGTTCCTCGCCAACTCCGGTGGCGCGTGGGACAACGCCAAGAAGCTCGTCGAAGACGGCAACCACGGTGGCAAGGGATCGCCTGCCCACGAGGCGACGATCATCGGCGACACGGTCGGCGACCCCTTCAAGGACACCGCAGGTCCGGCCATCAACCCGTTGCTCAAGGTGATGAACCTCGTGGCGCTCCTTGTGGCCCCGTCGGTCATCACGATGACCTACGGCAATGACGCCAACGACGCGTTGCGCTACACGATCGCCGGTGGTGCAGCGCTCATCATCGCGATCGCGGTCTACGTGTCCAAGCGGCGGCCGATCGCGATCACCGACAACGACACGGACGACAAGCTGGACGTTCCCGAGGTGGCCCCCGCCTAGACCCGCTTGCCGAGCCTCCTCCTCCCCACGATTTGGATACTAAAGCGCCTTTCGTACGCACGTCATACGCGGCTAAGTATCCACATCGTGAGGGATGGGGGGATCGGGCCGGCGCCGTTTGAGAGGGTGGGGGCGTGCTGTCTGACCCGTATGTCCCCGCCCTCCGCGATGCGCTCCGCCACGCCGACTTCACTGTGGACCAGGTGGGGGCACTTCTCGGCGCCGATGCCCACCGCGCGCTCATGCGCAACGAGACCGCTCCGGCCTACCGAGCGACTGCGGACGGCTCGCCGGTCTCGACCCTGACGAGGCTGTTTTCGCTTCAGCGTCCGGTGTCACGCGAGGCTGCCGATCGCGCCCTGCCCGGACTGGTCGATGCGCTCGTTGGCGCCGACATGCTCGCGGCCTCAGGAGAGGACGTACGAGCGGCAGTCGACATCCGACCGTACGGCGACGAAGACCACGACTGGTGGGTCGTCTGCGACCTCACGCCGGGCCTCGACGGCGGCGGCCGCACGGTCACCCGAGACCACGTGCTCGGCATCAGCGAAGCATCCTCGTCCCTCGCCCAGCTCACGATCCGTTCGGAGATCGGCTCGGCGCTCGACCTCGGAGCGGGGTGTGGTGTCCAGGCGCTTCACCTAGCGAGCCACGCGCGGCGGGTCGTCGCCACCGACGTCAACCAGCGTGCGCTGGAGATGTGTCGCCTCACCGGCGCGCTCAACGAAGTCGCCTACGACGTCCGCGACGGGAGCCTCTTCGACCCGGTGGCCGGCGAGACATACGACCTCATCGCGACCAACCCGCCGTTCGTCGTGTCCCCGCCGACCGAAGAGCGGTATGTCTATCGCGACTCCGGTTTCTCCGGCGACGATGTGGTGCGCCGCATCGTCGAAGGTGCCCAGGCGCATCTCAATCCCGGCGGCTGGTGCCAGATCCTCGCCAACTGGATCCACCTCGACGGACAGCCGTGGACCGAGCGCATCGCTTCGTGGATCGAGCCCACCGGCCTGGATGCGTGGGTGCTGCAGCGCGAGGTCGCGGACCTGCCGACCTACGTCGAGATGTGGCTCGCCGATGCCGGGCAGAAGGGCACGCCCGACTATGTGCGGCAGTACGACGCATGGCTCGACTGGTTCGAGGACCAGGGCATCGAGGGGATCGGTTTCGGGTGGCTCTGCCTGCGCAATTCCGGTCGCTCGACGCCGACGCTCAACCTCGAGGAGTGGCCGTATGAGATCGAGCAGCCGCTTGGTCCGCACGTTGCGGCGTGGGGTGCGCGCGCTGATGGTCTCGCCGCGCTCGACGATGACCAGCTCCTGGGCGCGCGCCTCGTGCATGCCGAGGACGTCGTGCAGGAGACGTTCGGGCCGGTGGGCGCGGAGGATCCGGAGTACCTCATGGTGCGGCTCCAGCGTGGTGTGCGCCGTGCACGGCAGGTCGACACGGTCGAGGCGGGGCTGATCGGTGCGTGTGATGGTGAGCTTCAGTTGGGTCAGCTTCTCGACGCGCTTGCCCAGCTGCTCGGGCGGGAGCCGGGCGAGTTGCGGATGACATACCTGCCCCAGGTCCGTGAGCTGATCGCCGACGGGTTCCTCACCTTCCCCTGACCCGCTGTGCCCTGAGAGTGACGTTTTGGCGCGACACGCGAGGCGTGTCGCGACCAAAACGTCACTCTCAGCGGAGTTCCGCAGGTTTAGAGGTCGAGCTGCATGTAGGTCAGGTCGAGCCAGCGACCGAACTTCGTCCCCACCTCGGGCATCTCGGCGACACTGCGAAACCCCCACCGCGCATGCAACGCCTTCGACACCTGGTTGCCCGACTCGATGCCAGCGAGGATGCGGTGCAACCCCGCCTCGCGCGCCCGCGAGATCAGCACCGGCATCAGCGCTTTCGCCACGCCACGCCCATGGTGGTCGGCCCGCACATACACCGAGTTCTCGACGGTGAACCGGTAGCCGCTCTTTGGCCGGTACGGCCCGTAGCTCGCATACCCAGCGACCACTCCGTCGATCTCGCACACCAGGATCGGGCACCCGATCCGGCCACGCTCGAGCCACCACGCATGCCGCTCCTCGAGGCCAACTTCCTCCTCGTCCCAGATCGCCGTCGTGGTGCGGATCGCCTCGTTGTGGATGTAGAGAATCCCGGGGAGATCGTTTTCGGCTGCTTCGCGGATCAACATCGGTGTTTCCCGTCCCTTCCTTGTGATGTGCGACTCTTTGTGGGGAACGAATCCCTCTCGGCTTGCACATCCTTGGGCGATACGCGCTACGGTTTGCGCTGTTGAGACAACTTATCTCTGCAGATTCAGGAGCACAGCCCGTGACCACCCTCGTGATCGTCGAGTCACCGAACAAAGTCCGCAGCATTGCCGGCTACCTCGGTGACGGTTATGTAGTCGACGCCTCTGTCGGCCACATCCGCGATCTTCCGCGCGGCGCCGATGAGGTGCCCGCCAAGTACAAGGGCGAGCCATGGGCACGTCTCGGCGTCAACATCGATCACGACTTCGAGCCGATCTATGTCGTCGCTGCTGACAAGAAGTCGCAGATGACCAAGCTCAAGCGACTCCTCAAGGACGCCGACGAACTCGTACTCGCGACCGATGAGGACCGCGAGGGCGAGGCCATCGCGTGGCACCTGCTCGATGAGCTCAAGCCCACGGTCCCGGTCAAGCGCATCGTCTTCAACGAGATCACCAAGGAAGCGATCGAGTATGCGATCGCGCATCCCCGCGACGTCGACATGGACCTCGTCGATGCCCAGGAGACCCGCCGCATCCTCGACCGCCTGTATGGCTACGAGGTCAGCCCGGTCCTGTGGAAGAAGGTCATGAGCGGTCTGTCCGCCGGCCGCGTTCAGTCCGTGGCGACTCGCCTCGTGGTCGAGCGCGAGCGTGAGCGCATGGCGTTCAAGCTCAAGTCGTACTGGGACCTCGAGGCGACGTTCGACGCCGGCGCTGGCAAGGACCCGCAGCTGTTCGCCGCCAAGCTGATGTCGGTTGACGGCGCACGTCTCGCGAGCGGCAAGGACTTCAACAACGTCGGCGAGCTGCGCGAGGGCAAGGGTCTCGTCCACCTCGACGGCGATCGCGCTGGCGCCCTCGCTGAGGGCCTGCGCGACCAGGTCTTCGAGATCACCTCGGTCGACCCCAAGCCCTACTCCCGCAAGCCCTACGCGCCGTTCCGCACCACCACGCTCCAGCAGGAAGCGTCACGCAAGTTTGGCTTCACCGCGTCGCGCACGATGTCGGTGGCCCAGCGGTTGTATGAAAACGGCTACATCACCTATATGCGCACCGACTCCACAACGCTGTCTCAGACCGCCCTCACGGCGGCGCGTGCGCAGGTCAAGGAGCTCTACGGCGCCGAGTACCTCCCCGCCGCTCCGCGCGTCTATGCGAGCAAGGTCAAGAACGCGCAAGAGGCCCACGAGGCCATTCGTCCCGCAGGCGAGAAGTTCCAATTGCCCAAGTCCACGGGTATGAGTGGCGATGAGTTCCGTCTGTATGAGCTGATCTGGAAGCGCACGATCGCCTCGCAGATGAATGACGCCAAGGGCAACTCGTTGTCGCTGCGCATCGGGGCGACCGCGACGACCGGCGAGCGCGCTGAGTTCGGCGCGAGCGGCCGCACGATCACGTTCTACGGGTTTCTCAAGGCATACGTCGAGGCCAGCGAAGATCCTGATGAGCAGGGCGACGATCAGCAGACCAAGCTCCCCAACATGACCGAGGGCGAACGCGTCACGGTCGCTGACCTCGCGTCTGCCGCACACGAGACACGCCCGCCGTCGCGCTTCACGGAAGCCTCGCTCATCAAGGAGCTCGAAGAGCGCGAGATCGGCCGCCCGTCGACCTACGCCGCCATCGTCGGCACGATCCAGAACCGCGGGTATGTCTACAAGAAGGGCACGGCCCTCGTGCCGGCCTGGATCGCGTTCTCGGTGATCCGCCTCATGGAACAGCACTTCGGCCGCCTCGTCGACTACAGCTTCACCGCGCAGCTCGAGGACGTGCTCGACAACATCGCTGGCGGTCGCGAAGCGCGCATCAACGTGCTCAACAGCTTCTGGACCGGCAAGGAAGAGGGCGACACGGGCCTCAAGGCGCTCGTCGAGGGCCTCGGCGACATCGACGCCCGAGGCCTCGCCACGTTCCCCCTCGCCGACGGCATCGCGGTGCGTGTGGGTCGCTACGGCCCCTACGTCGAGGGCCTGCCAATGATCAAGGACAAAGAGGGCAAGGACGTCCCGACGCGGGCCAACATCCCCGACGAGCTCCCGCCGGATGAGCTGACCCTCGAGGTCGCCAAGGAGCTGCTCGCCAACCCGACCGGTGCAGAGCGCGAGCTCGGCGTCCACCCGGAGACCGGGCTGCTCGTCACGGTCAAGAACGGTCGCTACGGCCCGTATGTCACCGAGGCGCTGCCCGAGACGGCCAAGAAGGCCGACAAACCGCGCACTGCCAGCCTGTTCAAGTCGATGAACCTCGAAGAGATCAGCCTCGATGACGCCATCATGCTGCTGACCCTTCCGCGTGTCGTCGGCAAGGATGCCGAGGGCGTCGAGATCACCGCGCAGAACGGTCGTTACGGCCCGTACCTCAAGAAGGGCACCGACTCGCGGTCGCTCGAGACCGAGGAGCAGTTGCTCCAGATCACCGAGGCAGAAGCACTCAAGATCTACGAGCAGCCCAAGTCATACGGTCGTCGTGCCGCCGCGGCTCCGCTCAAGGAGCTGGGCGTCGACCCGGTCAGCGGGCAGCCCATCGTCGCCAAGTCTGGTCGCTTTGGAGACTACGTGACCGATGGTGAGTACAACGCGACTCTGCGCAAGGACGATGCGCTCGAGACGTTGACGCATGAGCGGGCCGCCGAGCTTCTCGCCGAGCGTCGCGCCAAGGGCCCAGCCAAGAAGGGCGCGAAGAAGGCGCCTGCCAAGAAGACTGCGGCCAAGAAGACGGCAGCGAAAAAGACAGCCAAGAAAGCGCCTGCGAAGAAGGTCGCCGCGAAGAAGGCTGCCGCCAAGTAGTCGCCGATGAGGATTCTTCGACCGTTGGTGCCACGCGACCCTCATGAGGATCATCGCGTGGCCACACCCCTCGAGCTCTTTACGGACCTGTGTTTCGTGGTCGCGATCGCGCAAGCCGCAGGAGCGATGCACCATGAGGCCTCCGCGGGGCACATCGGCCAAGGGCTCCTCCATTTCTTCATGGTGTTCTTCGCCATCTGGTGGGCGTGGCTGAACTTCGCGTGGTTCTCCTCCGCCTACGACAACGACGACGTGTTCCATCGCGTCATGACGCTGGTGCAGGTGGCGGGCTCGCTCATCCTGGCCGCGGGTGTCCCGCGCCTGTTCGAGGACGACTTCACCCTCGTCGTCGTGGGCTACATCGTGATGCGCATCGCCTTGGTCATTCAATGGCTGCGCGCCGCCCAGAGCCATCCCGAGGGGCGTGCAACCGCGCTGAGGTATGCGTTCGGCATCACTGCCGTGCAGGTGCTCTGGGTGGGCTATCAGTTCGTGCCGGACGACTCGAAGCCGTGGTTCTTCCTGCTGGGTGTCATCGCGGAGATCTCGGTGCCGGTGTGGGCCGAGAGGGCTGGCACCACGCCGTGGCATCCCCACCACATCGCTGAGCGGTATGGGTTGTTCTTCATCATCGTGCTCGGCGAGACGGTCTTGTCGACGACCTTCGCGATCCAGGAGGCGATCGATGGGGACTATCCCGTGGCCGAGCTGGCCGGGATCGTCATCGGTGGCCTGCTGATCGTCTTCAGCGCGTGGTGGCTGTACTTCTCGCGTGAAGCAGGTGAGCTCCTCACGGGCAACGACGTGGGCTACCTCTGGGGGTTCGGCCACTACTTCATCTTCGCCTCGGGCGCACTCATCGGCGCCGGCCTCGCTGCGCGCGTCGACTACCTGACGCACCACTCCGAGGGCCTCTCCGACATCGCGAGCTCGGCCCTCGTCACCGGGCCGTCGGCTGCTTTCCTGGCAGCGCTCTGGATCATTCTGGTGCGTCTGCATGACCCGTCGGTGCGCACGTGGGGCCCGTTCGCGTTGGCCATCGCGTTGATCCTCGGATCGACGTTCGTGCCGGGCACGGTGCTGATCGCGGGGCTCATCTGCGTGGCGCTCCTCGTCGTCGAGCTGCGGGTCACCGAGTTCGGTCGCACGAGCGTCAGTCCCTCGGTCTAGTCTCGTCGTATGCGTTTCCCAGAGCCGACCTTCACCGACTCGGGCGTGTTCGTCGCCCTCGAGGGCGGCGAGGGTGCGGGCAAGTCGACGCAGTCTCAGCTGCTTGCCTCATGGCTGACCGATCGTGGCTACGGTGTGCTGTTGACCCGCGAGCCAGGGGGCACTCCGGTGGGCACCGCATTGCGGGGCATCGTGCTCGATCCGGCCACCGGTGCGTTGTCGTCTCGCACCGAGGCACTGCTCTATGCCGCCGACAAGGCCGAGCACGTCGACACCATCGTGTTGCCCGCATTGGCTGACGGGCAGGTTGTCGTCACCGACCGCTACATCGACTCCACGCTTGCCTATCAAGGCGCTGGCCGAGCCCTCGTCCCCGAAGAGCTCGAGGCCGTCGCTTTGTGGGCCACCGGCAATCTCCGCCCCCACCTGACGGTGCTTCTCGACGTCGACCCGGCGATCGGTCATACGCGCTTCGAGGGCCAAGACCGCATCGAGGCCGAGCCGCTCGAATTCCATCGCCGCGTGCGTCAGTCTTTCCTCGACCTCGCGCTGCGCGACCCTGAGCACTACGTGGTGCTCGATGGCCGCGCACCGATCGACGACATCCAGCAGTCCATCCGCAAGCGCCTCGAGCCGTGGCTGACGCAGGCATCGTCGTGACGACCGTCTGGGAGGACCTCATCGGTCAAGCGCCGGTGGTCGAGACCCTCAAGCGGGCCACTGCGGCGGCCCACGACCGGCTGAACGGCGGGTCGGGCAAGGGCATGACCCATGCCTGGTTGTTCACTGGCCCGCCCGGCTCGGGGCGTTCCAACGCGGCGCGCGCGTTTGCTGCTGCGCTCCAGGCTGATTTAGGTGACGACACGGTGCCCCAGGCGCTTCACCCTGACGTCACGGTGATTGCGACCGATCGGCTCAGCCTCGGGGTCGACGAAATCCGCGACCTCGTGCGCAAGGCGTCGCTCAGTCCTTCGCAAGGCAAGTGGCAAGTCCTCATCATCGAGGACGCCGATCGCCTCACTGACTCAGCAGCTGATGCACTCCTCAAGACGCTGGAGGAGCCTCCGCCGCGCACCGTATGGATGCTCTGTGCGCCGACGGCCGAGGACGTCATCGTGACGATCCGGTCGCGGTCGCGACAGGTGGTGCTGCGCACGCCTCCGGCGACCGAAGTCGCGGCGATGCTGGTGGCGCGCCATGGCATTTCCGAAGCCCTCGCCGACTCGGCAGCGCGTGCGTCCCAAGGTCACATCGGCCGTGCTCGTGCGCTCGCCCTCAAAGAAGACGTACGCGCGCGTCGTTCGCAGATCCTTGCCCTTCCGACGACGCTGCGCACCCTGGGGGACTGCCTGGCCGCGGCCGCTGCTCTCGATGCGACGGCCAAGGCCAATGCCACCAATGTTGGCGATGACCTCGATGGCGATGAGCTGGCCAAGCTCCGCGAAGGGTGGGGCGTCCAGGAGCGTGGCAAGCGTCCGCCCGGCTATGCCGGAGCGCTCTCCGCCTTAGAGAAGGACCAGAAGCGGCGCCGCACGCGCATCGCCCACGACTCGATCGACGGCGTGCTCATCGAGCTGATCTCGTTCTATCGTGACGTGCTAGCGATGCAGACCGCGCCTACGGCCGAGCTGATCAATGTCGACGTCGAGGCCAGCATTCGTGAGCTCGCCGAGTCCGGCACGCCCGAGTCGACGCTGCGCCGCATCGATGCCATCGCGGCCTGCCGCGAGGCTATCTTGGCCAACGCCGCGTCACTGCTCGCTCTCGAGCACATGATGATCGGCCTGCGGGTCTAGCGTCTCCTGAGGAGTCGGCACGTCAGCAGCCCGATGACGTTCCCACCAGTA
>JAOPXA010000069.1 GCA_025965395.1 Nocardioidaceae bacterium
ACGTGACACCCTCGAAGATTTTGAAGCCGCCACTCACCCGGCCCTCGATGAGGCCACGCTCCCGTGCGGGCCCAATACCCGGGCCTCTCCATCACGTCTGAGGTCGTCCATGGGAACCCCGCGAGACGTCTCATCGAGGCATCCGAATTTTTCGACCTTGTCGTCGTAGGCAACCGCGGCCACGGAGGACTCGCCGGGCTCAGCCTGGGTTCGGTCAGTGAAAGGGTAGTCCGTCACGCCGCTTGCTCCGTGCTGGTCAACCGTGATCGTGGCACTGTCTCGATGTGACCCGAGTAGCGTGCGGTCGCGTAGGTTCGAGCCCATGACGAACTCGCCGACGACGACAGTCCCTGACGACAACTCTCGTGCGGTCGTCGTCGCGGCTGTGGTGGTGAGCCTTGTGCTCGGGGCGCTCACTGCGTTCGGACAGCAGCACCTCTCCGATCAATGGCGCCCCGTAGCCAATTCGGCAGGGTCATGGACGTTGATTGCGTTTGCTTTGGCGTGGTTCGCGCACAAGCAGGTCACAGCGATAGCCACGGGCGCGATGGTGCTCATCGGTCTTCTCGCCGGGTATGGGTTCGCGTCCGAGTTGCGTGGCTTCGCCTTCAGTTCCGCCATGGTGGTTTTCTGGCTCGCAGCGTCCGTCACCGTCGGTCCGGTCATTGGATATGGCGCCTCGCTCGTACGCGGATCGGACGATCGGTTGGCAGCAGCCGGCGTCAGCCTCATGAGCGGCGTCCTCCTGGGGGAAGGCGCGTACGGGCTTACCGTCGTTGCGGACACCACGGAGCCGCACTGGTGGGTCACCGAGATCCTGACCGGTCTGGTCCTTTGTCATCGCAACACTGATGCGACGCCGGTCTGACGCTGCTGCGTGGTTGGTCGGCGTGGGCACTACCGCAGGAATCGCCGCCGCATTCTGGATCGTCTACCGGCAGCTGGGGTGAGCCCCCTGCGTGCGGCCATTCAGAACACCCGTGACGGTGGTCGTGGCGTCCCCGGGGCAATCCCCGGCGCCGCCACGACCGGGCGTTGGGGACCTACGAGTCGCGAGACCCCGCCTGAGTGCGGCGCCGCTCGAATATGACAGCAAGCCCCACAGCCAGGATCAATGCCACACCGTTGAACATGGCGTTGATCCAGTTCTGACCGCTCGCCAACTGGAATCCCTTGACACCAGTGGCAAGCAGGAAGAGTGCGAGGAGCGTCCCCCACACGTTGTATCGACCTGGCTTGAGCTGGGTCGTGCCGAGGAAGCACCCTGCAAACGCGGGGAGCAGGTACGAGGGTCCAATCGTTGACGAGACGCTACCGATGCGAGCCAACAAGAGGACGCCAGCGATTCCGGCCATGAACGACGAGGCCATCATGCATCCGACGATGTAGCGGTTCGTCCGGACGCCGACCAATCTCGCAGTTTCAGGATTGGCCCCCGTGGATTGGAGACGTCGACCCACCGGGCTGTGCTCAAGCACATACCAAACGATCACGGCAAAGATCAGGACGTAGATGAAGAGAATCGGCACGCCCAAGGGCTTGGCGAGGGCAAGTTGTCTATATCCATCTTCGATCGGACCAACGAACTTGTCGCCCGACACCAGGGACGTCACCGCGAGGATGATCGAACTGGTGCCTAGCGTCGCGATAAAGCTGTTGATTCCCACGACGGCGATGACCAGTCCGTTGACCAAGCCGATCACCAAGCAGGCCGCCAAGGTCAATACTGTCGAGACGACCGGGTCAATATCCTTGACGGTCATCATCCAGGCATGGAAGACGGCCGCGAATCCCAACGTCTGCGCCGCAGAGAGATCAAACTGTCCTGCGGCCAGCGCAATGAGGACGCCCAAGGCAAGGACGACCGTGATCGACTGATCCATGATGATGCCGGTAAGGGTCGCATTCGTCAGGAACGTGTCGGGGATCCACACGGCGAACAGCACGATGAGCCCGATCCACAGGTACACCCCGCTGAACCGATTGATCTGCATGCGAGCGGCCCAACCCCCGCGGGAAGCCCGCGGAGGTTTTGCCGGTGTAACCACCAATGAGTCGGTATCGACTTTCTGATCTGTCACTGGAGCAACCATGCCTTCAGGTAAGAGTCGGGGGCTCCCTCAAACAGCCCGATGGGTGCCGTTGCCGCGTTGTCCTTCTTGACCACCAGCAACTGTCCAATCGGCTCAGGGTCAGGGATCGGCGCGCCAATGCTGAGGCGCGCCATCATGTCTCCTACGTCCCAGAACGAACCGAGCGTGTCAGCGACAATGCTCGCGTACATGTCGCCGTCCTGAATGAACTTCAACTGCTGGCCCGAGGGGTGCTGTCCGATGATCTTGGGCAAAGGCAACCCAGCGCTCTTAATCGCATCCGGAACGCCCGAGGTCAGGGTGTCGTCGGCAAACAGGAGGTACTTCACGTCAGGGTTGCTCTGCAGATAGCTGACGATCTGGCCAGGCATGGCGGTTCCGGTGTCGGCCAACTTGACATCGAAGGTCCCGAGCTTGCCGCCCGCGGCCTTGAGTCGCGCCTCGATGGTTCCCCGAGTGTTGACGTGAGCGGGCGCAGCGGGGTCTTGCACCAGTACGACTTTGTCTGACGCCTTGGCTTCGGCGATGACGACGTCGGCCATCAGGGTCGAGAAGGCGATGTTGAGCTTGTTGCCCACGACACTGCCGGTCATGATGTTGTCTCCGCCCACCTTGTAGTCAGGGCCGAGACCGCCGGGGAAGATCGCGATGCCAGCCTCGTGGGCCTTCTCGAGTTGCTTCTTGATCACCGTCAGCGGCATCGTGACCGCGAAGGTGATGTAGTCCGGCTTTTGCTGCAGGGCGGTGTCGAACGACGAAGCATAGGACTCGGGCGTGAACTCAGAGACGATCGTGTTG
>JAOPXA010000073.1 GCA_025965395.1 Nocardioidaceae bacterium
GTTGAGGGCATACGCGTCCGCCATGACGACCATGTCTTGGTAGAGGACGCCCTCGGGGAAGGCCAAGGTGTTGTCGCGCCAGAAAGACGTACGGAAGAGCTTGTTCCAGACTGTGGTGTCATACACGAGCTCGGGAAGCTCGACGATGCTCGTGCGCAGCCGCTTGGTCGCGAAGTATTCGCGGTGGAGCCGCGAGGAGACCAGCTCGCCGCCGCGATTGCGCATCACATGTCCCACCGCAAGGTCGGCTCCGGTGGCCTCGAGCGAGGTGAGAAGTCGTGCAATCGCATGGGGCGTGAACACATCGTCGCCGTCGAGGAACCCAAGGTAGCTGCCCCGGGCCTGCGCGATGGCCAAGTTACGGGCCGCGCCGGAACCACCGTTCGTGGTGAGGCGGATGTGGCGGAAGCGCGGGTCTTTCTCCGCATACGCCGCCATGATGACTTCCGACCCATCGTCGGAGACATCGTCGACCATCAGAATCTCGAGATTCTTGTGTGTCTGGTTGGCCACACTGTTGAGCGCGATCTCGAGGTACGGGGCGACGTTGTAGATCGGCATGATGATGCTGACAAGGGGTGCGCTGATGGGATCGGTTCCTTTTGAATGGCCGCGAACGAGTCATCGTCAGGGTATAGGGGATGATCGTGACCATGTTGCGTGTAGGTCTTACCGGAGGAATCGGCGCGGGCAAGAGCGCTGTCAGTGCCCTGTTGGCCGCACGTGGCGCCATCGTCATCGACGCCGACAAGCTGGCTCGCGAGGTGGTGTTGCCCGGGAGCCCAGCGTTAGCCAAGATCGCCGTGCGATTTGGCAACGGCGTGGTTGCGCCGGATGGCACCCTCGATCGTCCGGCGCTCGGTGCCATCGTGTTCGCTGATACGCAGGCATTGCGCGACCTCGAGGGGATCACTCATCCTGCTATCCGCGAGCTTTCCGATCAGTTGGAAGCTGCGGCTGGGCCGAGCGACATCGTGGTGTTCGACAATCCGTTGCTGATCGAGATGGGCCAGCACACGAGATGTGACGTCGTGATCGTCGTCGACGTGCCCGAAGAGGTCCAGATGCAGCGGTTGACCCGGCTGCGTGGCATGAGCGAAAGCGATGCGCGTGCGCGAATTGCGGCTCAGGCGACCAGACGACAAAGAACCGATGTTGCCGACATCGTTGTCGACAACACCGGCTCTCGGGAGGAACTGGCCCGCAGGGTTGGGGGAGTCTGGGACCAGTTAGTCAGTCGCCTCTAGACAACCAGATCTTTAGGCAGCCAGGTCAGGATCGGCGATCTGGCGCAGGCGCGCGATTGCTTCGCGTTCGAGCTGTCGGACACGCTCCGCGGAGATCCCGTGGCGCTTACCGATGTCAGCCAGTTTGTGCTGGCGGCCATCGAGGAGGCCGTAGCGTGCGCGGATGATGTCAGCTTCGCGCTCACCGAGGTGCTCGACGAGACCGAACAAGCGATTGCTCGCCTCGACGTCAAGCACGTTGGAGTCGGGACCGGGCAGCGTCTCCATAGCGACGAGGTCGCCCAGGGAGGTGTCGCCGTCCTCGTCGACGGGGGAGTCGAGGCTCACGTGGTCGCGACCCCACGTCATGAGGTCGAGCACGCGATCGACGTCCATCTCCAGCTCGAGAGCGATCTCGGTCGGGTCGGGCTCGTAGCCCAACTGACGCTCGAGGTTGCGACGCGCGGCCGAGACTTGGTTGATCTGTTCGACGACGTGGACGGGAAGGCGTACGACACGACCTTGCTGGGCGATGCCGCGCGTGATGGCCTGGCGAACCCACCATGTGGCGTACGTGGAGAACTTGAAGCCCTTGGCGTAGTCGAACTTCTCGACGGCGCGGATGAGGCCCGTGTTGCCCTCTTGGATCAGGTCAAGCATCGGCATCTGCGACCGGCCGTACTTGCGCGCAATCGAGACCACGAGGCGAAGGTTGGCAGTGACGAATTCCTCCAGCGCGCGCTCGCCCTCCTCGACCATCCAGGTGAGCTCATCCAGCGTGGCGGACTTGGGGGCGCCGCCGTTGCGGCGTCCGATCTTGCCTTGAGCGATCAGGCTGGCTGCAAACAGCCCGGCTTCAATGGTCTTGCTGAGGTCGACTTCGCGCTGGGCGTCGAGAAGCGGGGTGCGCGCGATCTCGTCCAGATACAGGCCGACGCTGTCACGACCCTCGATGGACCGAGCCGTAGTCTTCCTTGCAGTAGTTGTCGCCATCTGCGCCATCTCCCTTCGATGCGATCCCTGGTGTGGGTTCTCACCAGTTGGAACGGATGAGGCACACCGGAGATTCCCGTCTCAGGCCTTTCTTAGGATGCGCGCGCAGCGACACGTACTAGGCAGTAGATCCGGTCGCGGTGTAGATGATCCAGGCGAGTTCGTAGGCGCGTTCCTCCCAGGATGCGTAGCGGCCGCTGACCCCGCCGTGACCGGCATTCATCTCCGTCTTGAGCAGGATCGGTGCGGTGCCTGTCGAGGTGGCTCGAAGCTTGGCGACCCACTTGGCCGGCTCCACATAGAGGACTCGCGTGTCGTTGAGGCTCGTGATGGCGAGGATGGCCGGATAGTCCTGCGGGACGACGTTCTCGTACGGCGAGTAGGTCTTCATGTATGCGTAGACGTCGGGGTCGTGCAGCGGGTCTCCCCACTCGTCCCACTCGATGACCGTCAGAGGGAGTGATGGGTCGAGGATCGAGGTCAGCGCGTCGACGAAGGGCACGTTGGCGACGATGCCCTTGAACTGGTGAGGCGCGAGGTTCGCCACAGCGCCCATCAGCAGGCCGCCCGCGCTTCCGCCCTCGGCGATCAGCCGGTCGGCGCTTGTCCAGCCTTCGGAGACGAGGTGCTCCGCGGCCGCGATGAAATCGGTGAACGTGTTGCGCTTGTGGAGCATCTTGCCGTCTTCGTACCAGTGACGCCCCATCTCGCCGCCGCCGCGAACGTGAGCGATAGCAAACACGAAACCTCGGTCGAGCAGCGAGAGACGCATGGTAGAGAACGACGGGTCCATGCTTGCTTCGTACGAGCCGTAGCCGTAGAGAAGCGCGGGTGCGGTGCCGTCGAGGGGAGTGGTCTTCGCGCGAACGATGGACAGCGGGACAAGCGTGCCGTCGGGTGCCTTGGCCCAGGTCCGGTGTTGGTCGTAGCGTGCGGGATCGAAGTCGCCGAGCACGACGGCCTGCTTGCGCAGGATCAGCTCACCGGTCTCGATGACGTAGTCATAGACGGTCGACGGGGTGATGAACGACCCGTAGCCGACGCGGACGAGCGGTTGGTCCCACTCAGGGTTGCCGCCGAAGCCGCTCGAGAACAACGTCTCACCGAAGTTGATCTCCTGCAGAGGGGCGATGCCCTCGTCCGTCAGACGCATGATGGCGATCCGAGCGATAGCCGCGCGACGGTAGCTGACAGCAAGATGCCCGGCGAATGCCTCGATGTCCTCGAGCCGCGTGGCGGTGTCGTGGGCGAGGACGACGGTCTGGACCTCGGGGTGGTCTACGGGGACCGAGACCAGCTCAAAGTTTTCGGCCTGATCGTTGTGCAGGATCAAGAACACGTCGGCTCCGCCGATCACGGCGTGCTCAAGGGAGTACTCGACGCCTTCGCGACGCGGCCAGACGACCCGGAACTCGCCCTCGGGCTCGGTCGCGTCTAGCACGCGCATTTCACTCGTCACCTTCGACGAGGAGCCGATCACGAGGTAGCGGTCGGAGTGCGAGGAGCCGACACCGGTGAAGAAGCGTTCGTCCGTTTCTTCATAGACGAGAGCGTCGGCAGCGGTGTCGCCAAGCTTGTGTCGCCAGACCTTGTCAGGACGCCACGCATCATCGACCGTGGTGTAGAAGAGGTGCGTGCCTTCGCGTGACCAGGTGGCGCCGTGGCTGGCACCGTTGATCTCGTCGACGAGCAGGTTGCCGGTGCGAAGGTCCTTGACACGGATCGTGTAGCGCTCGTCGCCCAAGACGTCGGTCGCGTAGGCGAGCAGAGTGCCGTCGTGCGAGACGCTGAAAGCACCGAGCGAAAAGAACTCATGACCCTCGGCCTCGACGTTGGAGTCGAGCAGAATCTCCTCGCCTTCGATCGCCGTTTCGGCGTCCAGCGCCGGGGGAGTCCAGTCGTCCGGATCGGTGATGGGGCATCGACACTGGAGACCGTACTGCTGGCCCTCGACGGTGCGACCGTAATACCACCAGGAACCGAAGCGCGAAGGCACGGAGAGATCGGTCTCGCGGGTGCGGCCCTTGACCTCTTGGAAGATGGTGGCGCGCAGGTCGGCCAGTTGCTCGGTCTGCTCGGCGGCATAGGCGTTTTCTGCCTCGAGGTACGCAATCACCTCGGGCGAGTTCTTGTCGCGGAGCCATTCGT
>JAOPXA010000087.1 GCA_025965395.1 Nocardioidaceae bacterium
GCTGGATGCTCGCCCAAGGCGGCCTGGACTGGGCCGTTGCCCGCACGACCGACTCGTCCACGCGGCTGTATGACTGGGCGGAAGCCAGCCCGTATGCGACGCCCTTCGTGCCCGCCGCCAAGGATCGCTCGCTCGTCGTCGGCACGATCGACCTCGACGGTGTCGAAGCTCAGGCGGTCAGCAAGGTGCTGCGCGCCAACGGGATCGTCGACGTCGACGGCTACCGAGGGCTTGGCCGCAACCAGCTACGCGTGGCGATGTTCCCCGCTGTCGATCCCGAAGACGTCACCACGCTGACCCGAGCGATCGATTGGGTCGTCGCCCACCTCTAAACCCCCGCTCATCCGTACGCAAGAACCCGCTCATCCGTACGCAAAGCGGCGCTCATCCGTACGAAGCACAGGCAAGCGCAGGCCCGCATCCGCAGCGTGAAGGGGTTCTGGTCGCCCCAAACACCACAACCCCTTCACGCAGGCGAGGTAGCGGTGCGGGGTGGCGGGGCGGAGTTGGCGGGCGAAGGCGTCAGCTGATGACGCCCTGGGCGTGCATGTCGCGATGTGCCTCGTAGATCTTCGCGTTGTTGTGCAACGTCGCGACCTCGTCGTCGGTCAGTTCGCGCCGCACCTTGCCCGGCACACCCGCAACGAGCGAGCGCGGCGGCACGACGACGCCCTCGGAGATCAGCGCACCCGCGGCGATCAAGCACTCCGACCCAATGATCGCGCCGTTCATGATGATCGCGCCCATGCCCACCAGCACGTTGTCGCCGACCGTGGCGCCGTGGATGACCGCACCGTGCCCCACCGACACACCCTCGCCGAGCGTCAGGGGCCTGCCCTTGTCGACATGAAAGACGCAGTTGTCCTGGACGTTGGAGCGTGGCCCGATCACGATCGGCTCGTTGTCGGCCCTCAAGACGGCGCCGTACCAAACGCTGGCCCCTTCGGCGAGCACGACGGACCCGATCAAGGTCGCGTTGGGAGCCACCCAGGCGGTCTCCGAGACGGACGGACGTTTGTCACCGAGTGCGATTTTCATAGGCCCAACCTATCCCCCTCCTCGGCGATGCGTAGGTCAACCGTGGGCGACGATCAGTCGGAACCGGGACGCGTACGCAGCGTCATCACCAGCAAGACCGAGGTGACCAACGCGACCAGCGCCGCTCCGATGATCCACGCGCCAGCGATCCCGCCACCGGAGTCAGAAGCGCCAGCTGTCGTCACCTTGGTTGCGTCGGGCGTCGCTGTCGGCGCCGAGGCGGTGGCCGTGCTCTTGGTCTTGATCCGCAAGAGCTGCGAGTCCTTCCCCTCGCTCCCGATCAGATAGCTTCGCCCGCTCGACTCGTAGGCGAGCGTCTCCCCCTGCTGCTGTAAGGGAAGCAGCGCCATGGCGATCTCCGTGAAGTTTTCGGAGTCGTATGCGTATGCGGCGACGTAGGTGCGCAGCACGACAGACGTCCCGTCGGGCTTGAACGACGCATCTGTCACGAGGAGCGGAAACTCCTGGGGGCCATGCGGCAGCACGTTGACCTCGGTCTTCGACGGGTTGGCCGGGAACTCATACATCTCGCCCCCAAGCAGGCCCTTGCTGAAGAGGAAGACCGCGCCGGTCTTGGGGTTGATCGCGAGCGCTTCGACGTCCTGTGGGCCGTTGTCGTAGGCGACGGCGTAGCGGGTCGGCCGCACGGAGTGGCTCCCCCGGCCCGGCTCGCGAAGCACATACAGCGCGGAGTCACCCCGGTCGCCGTTGTTGTCGCCAGTGTCTGCGACCCAGATCCTGCCCTTGCCGTCGATGGACATCGCTTCGGTGTCGCTCAGTTCATAACCAGTCAGACGCGTGGTGCCGACCGTCTTGCCGGTCGAGATTTGGATCGCGTAAATCACGGGCGCGTTGTCGGAGTCATTGATCGTGTAGGCGAGGTCCGAATGGAGTGTGCTCACCGCAAGACCGCTTGATTCGCCGATGCGCGGATCGGTCATCGTGCTCACCACGTCGGCGGTCGGCGGCACGGATGCGTCTGCACGTTTGGTCAACGAAGCGACCACGACCACGACCAACAAGATGGCCAAGAGCCCCGGGAGGATGAGCCGACGATGGCGAGGATTCATTGCCGCCAGCCTAGTCGGCGAACCGTGAACCAACATCCTCAGGCGGTAGTGTGAACGCGTGACGAGAAACGACGATTGGGCGATCGACGAATCCGACGGTCCCGAGACGATCGAGCGGAAGATCGGTCATCGCGAGCAGGAACGCCTTAAGCGCGCAGCCCGACGCCACGAGTTCGGCCGCCCCGAACTGACCGAGATCGAAGTGGGGAGCAAGACCTACACGGTCGCGACCGTCGACCCGATGGACGTCGACGGGGTCCGCACCATGACGGTCGGCACCATCATCTGGGGCGTTGCGCTCATCGCACTGCTGCCCTTCGTAGGCACTCTCGCCGACACCGACCGCATCTGGTGGCTGTGGACGTGCGTGGCCGGATTCGGCCTCGGCCTCATCGGGCTTGAGTACTGCCGTCGACGCCGCAACACCCTCCGCGTCCAGCCCGGCCGCCGCCGCACACTTTAAATCGTCGCCTCGTCGAGCGACACCTCGGCGATCTCGTCGTCCTTGCGGACCGTCGTGCGGAGCGGCACTTCCTTCATGAGCAGGCTCGCCACGAGACTCAGCACCGCTACGCCAGCCGCCACCAGGAAGATCGTGCCGGTCGCATCACCGTATGCGTGACGCACGACCTCCGCGACGGGTGCCGGCAGGCTGCCGATGTCGAGCGAGCTTCCGCCAGCCGACGCACTGAGACCCAGCTTGGCCAACCCCGATGTCGTCTCCGAGGTGACCTGGTGGGCGAGGATCGCGCCAAGCACCGACACGCCCACCGCGCCGCCCAGCGACCGGAAGAACGCAACCGAGGCGCTCGCCGCGCCGACCTGGGTGCTGTCGACGGTGTTTTGGACCGCGAGCACGTAGTTCTGGAGCAGCATGCCCATACCCACGCCCATGAAGAGCATGAACACCATCACGTGCCACACGGGAGTCGTATGGTCGATCGTGCCGAGTAGCCCCAGACCGAGCACGAGCAACGCCGAACCAAGGACCAAGAAGCGCTTCCACTTGCCGTAGCGCGAGATCAGGTTGCCTGCACCGGTGGTGCCGATGAGCGATCCGATCATGAGCGGTATGCCGAGAAGTCCGGCCTCGGTGGGCGTATGACCGCCGGCGATCTGGAAGTACTGCCCCAGGAAGACCGACCCGCCGAACATCGCAATGCCCACCGCCACGCTGCCGAGAATCGCCAGGGCGGTCGTGCGCGTGCGGATGATCTTGAGCGGCACCATCGGCTCGGGGTGGCGAGACTCGGTGCGGATGGCGAGCAGGACAGCGATCAGGGTTCCGATGAGGAACAGTGCGCTCTCGACCGAGACCCAGTCGAAGTCATGGCCAGCGAACGAGACCCACAGCAGCGGCAGGCTCGCGGCGATGCCGATGAAGAGGGCGCCGAAGTAGTCGATGCGCACGGAACGTTTGACGGTCTCGATGTGCAGGTACTTCTGCAAGATCACCAGGCTGATGAGCGCGAGCGGCACGCAGACGAAGAAGGTCCAGCGCCAGCCGAGCCCGGGCGTGTCGACGATGACGCCGCCGAGCAACGGCCCGCTGACGGTCGCCATGGCCATGGTCGCGCCCATGTAGCCGCTGTAGCGACCTCTTTCGCGCGGCGGGATGATCGAGCCGATGATCGACTGGGCGTTGGCCGTGAGGCCACCCATCGCGATGCCTTGCAGCACGCGCATACCGATCAACTCGGGCACGTTGCGCGACAGACCGGCCAGCACGGACCCGATCACGAAGATGACGATCGAGACCTGCACGAGGAGCTTCTTGTTGAAGAGGTCGGACAGCTTGCCCCAGATGGGTGTCGACACGGTCATGGCGAGGAGCGACGCCGTGATGACCCACGTGTATTGGGTCTGCGAGCCATCCAGATCGGCGATGATCGTCGGCAGAGCGTTCGACACGATGGTCGAGCTCAAGATCGCTGTGAAGAGTGCGGCGAGGAGGCCGACGAGGACTTCGAGGATCTCGCGATGCGTGAGGCCGGTTTGGCGGGTCTCGACGACGGGTGGCGTGAGTTCAGGGGTTTCATTTAGTTGCACAACGCAACCATACTACGAGATACGTGTAGCGCGCAAATAGATACGGGTGTGATTTAGAACGTCTCGATGTCGCTGCGGGCAACCGTGTCATGCACGTGGGGGGCGAGCTCTTGCGGACCCGCGGAACGGCTCAGGCGCGCTTCGGAATGAGCGCCGCAGCCATGAGCGTAGGCAACCACGCGACCATCGTCGTTGGCCATCCCATTGGCGCAGACGCCAAAGTTCTCCGACAACGGACCGGCTAGGCTCACCAGGAACCCGCACGAGATGCACTCGCCGGCGGCTTGCTGGGCGATGGCCGTGTCGGGGCCACGGTCGCCTTCCCACCAACGCTGCGAAGCAATCTCACGGCCTTCGATCGACAAGACGTGCTCACG
>JAOPXA010000193.1 GCA_025965395.1 Nocardioidaceae bacterium
GAGGGACTCCCGGGAACAGCGAGGCGATGTGCCCATCGGGGCCAACTCCCAGCAGGACGATGTCGAACGCCCGCGCGGGCAAGTGGGCCGCATACATCGCCGCAGACTCCGCGGCAGATCGCGTGCCGTCATCAGGCGGGATCGGATGGACCTTCAGTGGGTCAGCACCCACGCGATCGAGGAACGCCTCGCGCGCCTGCAAAGCGTTGTAGTCAGGGTTGTCGGCGGCAACGAACCGCTCGTCGCCCCACCAGAAATCCACGTGGGCCCAGTCCGCAGAGTCGGCCGAGATCAACTCGTAGGCGGCGATGGCGATGGTGCCGCCGGTCAGGACGATCGACGGAGTGACGCCGTCAGCTTGTAGGTCCCGGACGCGTGCCGCCAATTTGTCGGCGATGTGCTGGGCAAGGGAGCCTGCGTCAGGCAGCAGTTCGATGGTCATGACGCCGAAGCCTTCGCATGACGCGCCTGAAAGTGCATGAGCGCCGCCGCGTAGACGTCGTCTTGGTCGAGACGCCTGAGATCTTCGGCCAGGAGACCGGCCACCGGGCGGTGCTCGAGGGGGACGATGCGCGAACCGAGACCGGGCAAGACGTAGTTCGCGGTGTTCTGATCGCGGTGAATCACACTGACGTCGCCCAGTTCGGTCGTGAGCGTCACCGACTGGATGTAGGGGGTGTCGCTCGGAGTGAAGTCGACCTCGATCCCGAGCCGGCCTTCGAGCCAGCTGATCAGCAGCTGGGCGCTGGCTGAGGTTCGAGATGCGGTGATCGCCCCGCGGGTCACCGGCGACTGCACCTGGTCGAGCGCGGCGGCGAGCAAGGCACGCCAAGGAGTCAAGCGCGTCCAGGTGAGATCAGTGTCGCCTGGCGCGTAGTTCTCGGCTTGAGACAACAGGGCGTTGCGGGGGACCTTTGCTGTCGCACAATCGGTGAGGCGCCGTTGGGCAAGCCCCCGCAACGCGTCGTCCGCGGGGTTCTTGGGTGCATGGGTGGGCCACCACACGACGACGGGGGAGTCGGGGAGCAAGAGGGGTAGCACGACCGACTCCGCGTGTTGGGCCAACGGGCCGCGCACGCGCAGCAGGATGGACTCGCCGGACATGTTGTTGCCGATGCGGATCTTGGCGTCGAGTGCTGCGGCTCCGCGGGCGCTCTCACGGATCACACCGACGATGCGCGCTGGGTGCTCACGGGCAATGGCAGTGGCGTCGTTGAGGGCCTCACTGACTCCCTCCTCGTCGGTGACGACGATCAACGTGAGCACCATGTCCATGGCGGGACTGCCCGCGGCATGGCGCGCCTTGACCATCGCGGTCGCGATCTTTGCCGAGTTGGTGGTTTGCAGGTCGATCTTCATGGACGCCGCCAGGTCCTTCCATCGCGCGCAATCATGGCGTCCGCCGAAGCAGGACCCCACGTGCCCGACTCATACGTGTCGATCTTGGAGGAGCGGGACCACTTCTCGATGATGGGATCGAGGATCTCCCAAGAGAGCTCGACCTCTTCGTGCTGGGGGAACAAGGGTGGTTCGCCGAGCAGCACATCGAGGATGAGTCGCTCGTATGCCTCGGGGCTGCTCTCGACGAACGAGCCACCGTAGGCGAAGTCCATGTTGACGTCCCGGATCTCCATCGCGGTGCCAGGCACCTTGGAGCCAAACCTCAACGTCACGCCCTCGTCGGGCTGGATCCGCATGACCAGGGCGTTCTGGCCGAGCTCTTCGGTCGCGGTCTTGGTGAACGGTTGGTGCGGCGCGCGCTTGAAGACGACGGCGACCTCGGTGACGCGTCGCCCCAGTCGTTTGCCAGCGCGCAGGTAGAACGGAACGCCGGCCCAACGCCTCGTGTCGACGTCGAGACGGATGGCCGCATAGGTTTCCGTTGTCGAGGTGGCTGGGATGTCGGCTTCTTCGAGATAGCCGGCGACGTGCTCGCCGCCCGCCCAACCCGCGGTGTATTGGGCGCGGGCGGTGTGGAGATCGATGCGCTCGGGTGTCCGGGCGCTCGCCAAGACCTTCTGCTTCTCGATCCGCAGACTGTATGCGTTGAAGCTGACCGGTTCCTCCATCGCCACGAGGGCCATGAGCTGGAGCAGGTGGTTCTGGATCACGTCACGCGCAGCGCCGATGCCGTCGAAATAGCCGGCTCGGCCGCCGATGCCGATGTCCTCGGCCATCGTGATCTGCACGTGGTCGATGTAGTTGGAGTTCCAGATCGGCTCGAACATCCCGTTGGCAAAGCGGAACGCCAGGATGTTTTGCACTGTCTCCTTGCCGAGGTAGTGGTCGATGCGGAACACCGACTCACGCGGAAACACGTCCGACACGATCTTGTTGAGCTCTTTGGCGCTGGCGAGGTCGTGTCCGAAGGGCTTCTCGATGACGACGCGCCGCCATGAGCCATCCGACACCTCAGCGAGCCCATGCTCCTTGAGCTGGCCAACCACCTGAGGGAAGAAGCCCGGCGGAATCGAGAGGTAGAACGCGTGATTTCCACCTGTGCCGCGCTCGTCATCGACTGCCGCGATGGTGCGCGCCAGCTCCGCGAAGGCAAGGTCGTCGGAGAAGTCCCCGCGGACGAATCGGATGCCCGCCTCGAGTTGCTTCCAGACCTCTTCGCGGAAGGGCGTCCGCGCGCGTGACTTGGCGGCTTCATAGGCGAGCTTAATGAAGCCGTCGAGGTCGAGGTCCTGTCGCGCGAAACCGATGAGCGAGAAGCCGGGAGGCAGCAGACCGCGATTGGCGAGGTCGTAGATCGCCGGGATGAGCTTGCGTGTCGCTAAGTCACCCGTGATGCCAAAGATGGTGACGCTGCATGGGCCAGCGATCTGCGGGAGGCGACGGTCTTGGTCGTCGCGGAGCGGATTGACGTACGCAGAAGTCACAGAAGCGCTTCCCGTATGCGCTGGAGACCGGCGACGCGGTCGGACAGGTGCAACCTCAGCACGGGCCGGCCCTTGGCCTCGAGCACCGAGCCGTCGCCGAGCGCCTGAGCCGTGATGAACTCGCCGAATGTGAACGGCCGGTCGGGGATCTCGAGGTCGTTGTCCGGCGTAGCGGTGATCTGCAGATAGACGCCCGTGTCGGGGCCACCCTTGTGATACTGGCCGGTCGAGTGCAGGAATCGGGGTCCCCAGCCAAAGGTCACAGGGCGACCGAGCTTGGCGGCCAGCGTCTCGCGGACCACGGCGAAGGACGCGTCGCGCTCGCGGTCGAGGTAGGTCTGGATCGCGACGTAGCCCTTGGCCGGGTCGAGCGTGGCCAGGAGCTCCTCGATGGCACCGGCGACGGTCATGGCGGTCAGCCATGAGCTCTCGCCGTAGGCGGAGATGCCCTCGTCGACGAAGGCCGGATCCGGGATCGAGATGCCCGAGTCGAGCAGCTTGCGCGACGCGATCTTGGCGCTCTCTACGTCGGGCTGGTCGAACGGGTCGATGCCGATGATCTGACCGGCGATGACCGTGGCGTACTCCCACAACAGCATCTGGGCACCTAGGGGCCCCTCGATGCCGGCGGCGTAGCCGGACGTGGACTCGGCGACGTCGGAGGAGCCGACGATCACGAGGATCGAGTCGTCGGTCGCGGGAGTGAAGTTGGGTGCGGCGGTGTCGGGGACGACGACCGGCAGGACGCCGTGCCCCTGCTTGCCGGTCGACTCCGCGACGAGCTGTTCGATCCAGTCACCCACGCCGTTGCCGGTCGTGTCGGCGATCACGAGCTTGTCCACGCCTGCGACGGCGGCCGTGCCGATTAGCGTACCCAGGAGCAGCGCGGCGTTGGTCGGGTCGTCGGACGTCAGCTCGTCGGCTACCGAGGCCGCCTCGTCGAGCAGCTGACCGATCGGCGCACCGGCGAGGCCGCTGGGCACGAGACCGAACGCGGTGAGGGCCGAGTAACGACCGCCCACCTCGGGATCGGCGTTGAAGACCCGGTAGCCGGCCTCGCGCGCGGACTCATCGAGGGGAGAGCCCGGGTCGGTCACGATGACGATGTGCTCGAGCGGGTCGTGTCCGGCGGCGCGGTAGGCGGCCTCGAAGGCCCGTTTCTGGCTGTCGGTCTCGACGGTGCCGCCGGACTTGCTCGAGATGACGACGATGCTGGTGGCGAGCCGGTCCGCGAGAGCGTTGCGGACCTGGTCGGGGTCGGAGGAGTCGAGGATAGTGATGTCGACGCTGGCGGCCGCGCAGATGACCTCGGGTGCCAGGGAGGATCCGCCCATGCCGCCGAGGACGACGTGGTCGAATCCCTTGGCGGCGAGCTCGGAGCGCAGTGCCTCGATCTCGGGGACAAGCGGTCGTGACGTCTCGGCGAGATCGACCCACGCGAGGCGGATCGACGCCTCGGACTCGGCGTCGGGGCCCCACACGGTGGAGTCCCGCGCCGCGATCCGGCTGGCGACCGCAGTCTCGATGAGCTGCGCCACCTTGGCGTCGAGCGCAGTGCGGTCAGGGACGGCGATCGTGAGGTGCAGCTCGTTCATAGGTCAGGCCTTGTCCAGCTCGTTCTGGACGGTCTGCACGAGCTCGGCCCACGAGGCATCGAACTTGTCGACGCCTTCGTCCTCGAGCTGATTGGTGACCTCGTCGTAGGAGACCCCGAGTGCCTCCAGCTCGTCGATGAGCTTGCGCGACTCCTCGTAACGGCCCGTGATGGTGTCGCCGGTGACCTCGCCGTGGTCGGCGAACGCCTGGAGCGTCTTTTCGGGCATCGTGTTGACGACGTTCTCGACAACGAGCTCGGAGACGTACAGGGTGTCGGGAAGGTTGGGGTCCTTGACGCCGGTCGATGCCCACAGGGGCCGCTGGGCGTTGGCTCCCTTGGCCGCGAGCGCCTTGAAGCGGTCGCTGCTGAAGACCTCCTCGAAAGCCTCGTACGCGAGGTAGGCATTGGCGAGAGCGGCCTTGCTCTTGAGCTCGGGCTTGCCGGCAGCCTCGATGCGCTTGTCGTACTCGGTGTCGACGCGGCTGACGAAGAACGACGCTACCGAGTGGATCGTCGAGAGGTCACGGCCTTCGGCGTCGGCCTGCTCGAGGCCGTACAGGTAGGCGTCCATGACCTTGCGATAGCGCTCAAGGGAGAAGATCAGCGTGACGTTGACACTGATGCCTTCGGCGATTGTTGCCGCAATGGCGGGAACGCCGGCCATCGTGGCGGGGATCTTGATCAGCGCGTTGGGACGGTCGACCTTGGCCCACAGCTTGGCGGCCATGGCGACGGTCTTGTCGGAGTCGCGGGCCAGGCCCGGCTCGACCTCGATCGACACACGTCCGTCGACACCGCCCGTGGACTCGTAGACGGGCAAGAGCACGTCGCACGCGTCCTGGACATCCTTCGTCGTGAGCTCGAAGATGGCCTCCTCGACGCTGGCGCCGGACGCCTTGAGCTCGGCGACCTGCTCGGCGTAGCGCTCGCCGTTGGAGAGGGCGGAGGCGAAGATAGTGGGGTTGGTCGTCACGCCGACGACGTTGGAGTCGGCGACGAGCGCGGCGAGGTTGCCGGACGCGAGGCGTTCGCGGGACAGGTCGTCGAGCCAGATGGAGACGCCGGCGTCGGAGAGAGCCTGGAGGCGTGCATTCATGGGATTACCCTTCGTAGGGGACTAGTGGGGTGCGTCGGGGTTGTTGGCGGGACCGAACGGACCGCCGGGGCGAGCGTGGACGGGGACGGGTCCGCCGCCGATGCTCTTGGCGTCGGCGATCGAGTCCTTCGCCGCCTGGACGACGGCCGAGTCGGTCAGACCGAACGCGTCGTAGAGCTGGGAGTAGTCGGCCGAGGAGCCGAAGTGCTCGAGGCTCACGATCTTGCCGGCGTCGCCGACGAAGTCACGCCAGCCGAGGCCGATCGCGGCCTCGACGCTCACCCGGGCACGGACTGCGGGCGGGATGACCTCGTCGCGGTAGGCCGCGTCCTGCTGCTCGAACCACTCGCGGCACGGCACCGAGACGACGCGCGCCTGGATGCCCTCGTCGGCGAGCTTGGCGCGTGCGGCAACCGCGATCTGGACCTCGGAGCCGGTCGCCATCAGGACGACATCGGGAGTGCCCTCGCTGTCGATCAGGACGTAGGCGCCCTTGGCGACGAGCTCGGCGGAGGCATAGCCATCGCTGTCGCGCGGGAACACCGGGAGGTTCTGTCGGCTAAGCGCGAGCGCCGCCGGTCGGTCAGTGTGACCCAGGAGCGTCTTCCAGGCGACGACGGTCTCGTTGGCGTCCGCGGGGCGGATGACGTCGAGGCCGGGAATAGCGCGGAGCGCTGAGAGGTGCTCGACCGGCTGGTGAGTCGGACCGTCCTCACCGAGACCGATGGAGTCGTGCGTCCACACATACGTGACGGGCAGCTCCATGAGCGCGGCCAGGCGCACGGACGGGCGCATGTAGTCGCTGAACACCAGGAACGTGCCGCCGTACGGGCGGGTGCTTCCGTGGATCGCGATGCCGTTGAGGACCGCGCCCATGCCGTGCTCGCGGATCCCGAAGTGCAGGACGCGGCCGTAGAGGTTGCCCTCGAACTTTTTGGACGACCGGTCGGGAGGCAGGAACGACGGCTCGCCCTCGGGGGTCGTGTTGTTGGAGCCGGCGAGGTCGGCCGAGCCGCCCCACAGCTCGGGCATGACCGGAGCGATCGCCGTGAGGACGTCCCCGGAGGCGACGCGGGTGGCGACGCCCTTGGGATCGGCCGCGTAGGTCGGCAGCGCCGCCTCGAAGCCCTCCGGCAGGTCGTGCCCGGTGATGCGCTCTAGGTACGCGGCGGCGGCGGGGTTGGCCGCGGTCCAGGCGTCGAACGCGGTCTGCCAGTCGGCCTCGGCGGCCTCGCCGCGCGTGATCGCCTCACGCGTGTGAGCGATGACGTCGTCCGCGACGTCGAACGTCTTGTCGGGGTCGAAGCCGATGACCTTCTTGAGGCCGGCGATCTCCTCGTCGCCGAGTGCGGAGCCGTGCGAGCCGCCCGTGCCCTGCTTGGTGGGCGAGGGCCACGCGATGATCGTGCGGAGCTGGATGAAGCTCGGGCGGTCGGTGACGGCCTCGGCCGCCTTGTAGGCCGCATAGAGTGCGTCGACGTCCTCGACATACTCGGTGCCCCCGTTGGTCCAGTCGACCGTCTGGACATGCCAGCCGTAAGCGGCGTAGCGTGCGGCGACGTCCTCGCTGAACGCGATCGAGGTGTCGTCCTCGATCGAGATGCGGTTGTCGTCCCAGAGGAGCGTGAGGTTGCCGAGCCGCTGCGTGCCGGCGAGGGAGGAAGCCTCGGATGAGACACCTTCCTGCAGGTCACCGTCGGACGCGATCACGTAGACGTGGTGGTCGAAGATGCTCTCGCCCAGCGGAGCCTCGGGATCGAGGAGCCCGTGCTGGCGGCGGGCCGCCATGGCGAGGCCGACGGCGTTGCCGATGCCCTGGCCGAGCGGGCCCGTGGTGACCTCGACACCCTTGGTGTGCTTGTACTCAGGGTGTCCCGGCGTCTGGCTGCCCCAGGTCCGCAACGACTTGAGATCGTCGAGCTCAAGACCGTAGCCGGTCAGGTAGAGCTGGATGTATTGCGTGAGACTTGAATGACCGCAGGAGAGCACGAACCTGTCGCGTGCGATCCATTGAGAGTTAGCGGGGTTGTGCTTCATCAGCTTGTTGTAGATCAGGTAGGCGGCGGGCGCCAGGCTGATCGCGGTCCCGGGGTGGCCGTTTCCGACTTTCTGGACCGCGTCTGCGGCCAAAATGCGTACGGTGTCGACCGCACGCTTGTCGAGGTCGGTCCAGTCCAGAGTCTGTGAAGATGCCGTCACGTGTGTGGCTCCTGCTCCTACGTTTTAGTGATGGACGCGGGCCCCGAGGGGACGTCGATTTGTCCCGCACTACGAGCCTACTCGCGCACTGTATTACCCTCCAACGGGGTTGTTCAGACGTGCCTGGGAGCGGCGGTTAGACTGACCAGCGTGTCAGCCATCGAACCCGAGGTCCCCGTGGCGCTCACGGCAGATGAGCTCGATGAGGTTCGTCCGCCGCGGCCTGGCGGACCCAATCGCCGCGACGTCGTCATGGCCTACGTTGCGCTGACCAAGCCGCGCATCATCGAGCTGTTGCTGCTGACCACGATCCCGGTGATGTTCCTTGCCGATCTCGGTGTGCCGCCATTGGGCCTGGTGCTTGCGACCTTCGTCGGTGGAGCGTTGTCTGCGGGCAGCGCCAACGCACTCAACTGCGTGGTTGATGCCGATATCGATCAGCGGATGCGTCGGACGCGTCGTCGCCCGTTGCCGCTGCATTCGGTCACCTCGCGCAGCGCGCTTGTCTTCGGTCTGGTCCTCGGTGTGGTGTCGACCCTCTGGCTCGGATTGTTGGTCAACTGGCTGTCGTCGGCTCTGGCCCTGACCGCCAACGTCTTCTACGTCGTGGGCTACACGATGATCCTCAAGCGTCGCACGAGTCAGAACATCGTGTGGGGCGGAGCGGCTGGCTGTTTTCCCGCGATGATCGGCTGGACGGCTGTCACAGGCAGCCTTGCATGGACGCCCGTGGTGCTCTTTCTCATCGTCTTCTTCTGGACGCCTCCGCATTTCTGGGCTTTGGCGATCCGCTATCGCGAGGACTACGCCGCGGCCGACGTACCGATGTTGCCCTCCGTTGCTCCGGCGACCGAGGTGGCCAAGCAGATCGTGATCTACTCGTACGTCATGGTTGCGACATCGCTCGTGTTGTGGCCAGTCGCT
>JAOPXA010000125.1 GCA_025965395.1 Nocardioidaceae bacterium
CCGAGTGGATCACGGTGTCAACGCCGTGCTTCAGCGGGTTGAGCAGGAACGGCGTCGCGACGGTGTTGTCGACAAGGAAAGGCACGCCGATCTCCTTGGCGACCGCAGAGATCGCCTCGAGGTCGAGAATATCGCCCTTGGGGTTGCCGATCGTCTCGCCGAAGAACGCCTTGGTGTTGTCCTTCGCGGCGGCGCGCCATGCGTCGGGGTTGTTGTTGTCTTCGACGAACGTGACCTCGATGCCCAACTTCGGGAACGTGTGCCTGAGCAGGCTGTCGGTGCCCCCGTACAGGCTGGCCGACGCGACGATGTGGTCACCCACCTCGGCAACATTGGTCAGCGCACCGGTCGTCGCGGCCTGGCCGGAGGCGAACAGCACGGCACCGACTCCGCCTTCGAGTGCGGCGAGGCGTTGCTCCACGACGTCTTGGGTCGGGTTCATGATGCGGGTGTAGATGTTGCCCGTCTCAGCGAGCGCGAACAGGTCGGCGGCATGCTGTGTGTCGCGGAACTGGTACGAAGTGGTCTGGTAGATCGGCAGCGCACGCGCTCCGGTCGCCGGGTCGGGCACTTGACCCGCGTGGATCTGCTTTGTCTCGAAAGACCAGTTCTCGCTCATGACGTCTCCATTCGGCATTCAAAAACCTTTGAATCCGAGACTGTCACGGAAAAATTGGGCCACAAGGCCGTCTCGCCCGTTGGGACGGCTGTCCAACAACGCGCAGGGAGGTTAGGCCATGACGTGCGGTTGATTGGTCGACTCGAGCACGCTGAGCCAGAGATCGCCGTCAGGGGAGACGCTGTGATTGGCCTGCGTCACGAACGGTATGGGTACGTGAACGAACCGGTGTCGGCGACGGCCCACGACGAGGTCAGTGCGACCCGCCATCCCCGCGTGCACTGCAGTCTGTGCGAGGCGCGAGCAGTAGACCGAATCGGACGGGTCGGCAGGGACAGACCTGATCGCATACCCGGGACTGAAATAGCGCATGGTGAGCAAGAGATCGCGCTTCGCGAACTCGTTGACGATCTCGTCGCGCAAGTAGCGCCCAGCATCACTGAGCACGATGTTGCCGGATGCGTCGTATGTGTCGCCAGCGGGTAGGAGCGCCTGTCCGGCGCCCTCGGCGAGCACGACGACGGCGCTGCCGCGTTCCTTGACGCGGTCGGCGATGGAGTTGAACAGTCCGTGCTCGCCGTGCAGGCTGAAGTCGACCTCGGGGATGAGGACGAAATCGGCATCGTTGCTGGCGAGTGCGGAGTAGCAGGCAATGAAGCCAGCGTGACGCCCCATGACCTTGACGATCGCGACCCCACCGACCGCCGCCTCCACCTCGACACGCGCGGCCTTGATCGACTCAGCCGCCTTGCCGAACGCGGTCGAGAAGCCAAAACTCTGACCGACAAACGGAATGTCGTTGTCGATTGTCTTGGGTATGCCGACGACGGCGATCTCGGCGCCGCGCTGAGTGACTTCGCGGACGATGTTGTGCGCGCCGCGCATCGAGCCGTCGCCGCCGATCACGAACAGGATGTCGATGGAGAGGTCCTGGAGGCGATCGACAATGGCAACAGGGTTTTGGGCGCCACGGGATGAGCCCAGGACCGTGCCGCCGCGCTCGTTGATCTTGTCGACCGATGCCGGAGTGAGGGCAATCGTGGGGTGTCCCAGCTCGGGGATCAGGCCGGCGTATCCGTACTGAAATCCAGTGACGTCGGTGACGCCGTAGTGCGTGCACAGCTCCAGCACGAGCGCGCGGATCACGTCGTTGAGGCCGGGGCAGAGGCCGCCACACGTCACGATCCCGACCTTGGTCTTGCTCGGCTCGAAGAAGATCTTCTGCTTCGGCCCACCGGTCTCGAATGACGGAAGCTCTTCGAGTGGAAGGCCCCTTTCGCGGATCAGCTCGACCGTGTCGTCGAACAGGATTCGGTCGTCCTCGCCGACGTAATACTCGTTGGTACTGCGCCCGCCGACGTAGTGCGCCAGGGGTGAGTCGAAGCGTGATTCGCCCAGTCGGGAGACCTGAAGATCGGAAAGTTGCATCACACGCGAAATTCTATCGGACCGGGGACCTCACTAAAGTGCTCGACTTAGTGCACCATTGCTTTATGACTCTGCAAATCACCGTGCGCGGATCCGCCACGAAGAGTTTTGCGCCGGAACGGGCCGTCGTCTCGATCTCCGCGGCATTCGAGGGCCGCTCCAAGGATCAGGTGTTCGCAGAAGCCGTCGCCGCGCAGGAATTCTTGAGCGCTCAGCTCGCCAATTTCTCGGAGCGGGGCTCCGTCACCAGTTGGTCTGCAGATCAGGTCTACGTCCATAGCGAGCACCCGTCCGTCGACGCGGGCCGCCGGGCTGCCGACGTGCACTTGGCAACGACGACCGTCAGCGCCGATTTCGTCGACTTCGAACTTCTCAACTTGTGGCTTGACGCATGGGGCGGCAAGGACGGCGTTGAGATCGGCGGCATCGGCTGGGACGTCAGCGCCGCCAACCGTCGGTCGTACGAGAGCGAAGTGCGCGGGCTTGCTGTCGATGACGCGGTCGCGAAGGCTCAGGCATACGCCGATGCCGTCGGACGCGGCAAGGTCAGCGCCACGCAGTTCGCCGATCCTGGCATGCTCGTGTCGCTGCCAAGCCCGGGCTTTGGCGGACCGATGATGGCGATGGCCAGCCGCAAGGACATGGCGCCTACGCTCGACCTTCGACCCGCCAACATCGACATCTACATCGAGGTCGACGCGATCTTCGTCGCTGACTAGCGGGGCGTGGCGTTGGCGTTCGCCGAACGCAGCCATTCGTCGCGCGCGCGCCGAGCGGTGTCGGGGAAGTCGGTGAAGATGGCGTCGACACCTGCATCGAGGTAGGCGATGTACTCCTGTGCAGCGTTGCCGAGGTCTCGGTCGTGGGCACTGCTGTGCAGCTGTGCGGGCAGGAACCGGTTCTCGGTGCGCAGGGTCCAGACGATGACGGTCAGCGCCTGAGCGTGCGCGGCGGCGACCAGTCCGGTCTCGCTGTCGAGGCGGCCCTCGGCATCGAGCCCCACTACCAGGTGCTTGTGGGGGGCGATCCCGCTGGCATACGTCGCGATGTTCTGGAGCCCGTCGCGCGTGAGCAGGTGGAGCGAGGCGCGATCAATCAGCTGGATGAGGTGGAACGAGACGCGATCGCGCAATGCGCGCAGCCAGCTTTGGTCCTCGGCTTCGATCATGATCGCGGTGGAGGAGAATGCTGCCGGGTTGCGCGCGATGGTGTCGCTGAGGAGCTGGTCGAGCCCAAGTCCGAGGCGGCGGAAGTAGGCCGGACTCTTGAACTCGATGCAGATTCCCGTATGCGTGCCGTTGCGCGCGTTGGCACGCTCGACCAGACGTACGAGCTCATCGAGCGACATGAGGGCGTGGGTGTCGTCTCGCTCCGCGCTGGACGGTCGTATGTCGGGGAAGCGCTCGCGCCCTCGCAGCGTGCGCAGCTCGGCCATCGTGAAGTCTTCGGTGAACCAACCGGTCTGCTCGACGCCCTCGACCCACTTCGTGGTCATCCGACGGGCGAACTCGGGATGGGAAGCGACGTCGGTCGTGGCGGAAAGCTCGTTCTCGTGGCGGCACACCAACATGCCGTCAGCGGTGGCGACGACGTCGGGCTCGAGGATGTCGGCGCCTAGCTCGATGGCGAGCTCATAGGCCGCGGCAGTGTGCTCGGGCCGGTATCCGGAGGCTCCACGGTGAGCGATGATGAGGGGACCCGCGCGGCCGATGTCGGGCACGGGGTGACGTGAGGTCATGGCACTATTGTCCACCCCGAACTACCCGCCAAGGGGCGTCCGAGGCATCTGGTCGGTGAACATTAGGGAGTTCTTAACCGCGCCTCAGGGTTGGATGATGAGGCATGAACTGGTTGCTTTGGCGAGCAGCTTCCCATCGCCGTCATGGAGGTCGGCCTCGGCGTACGCCACGCGCGAACCCGACTTGACGACCCAGCCGTGGGCGACGATCGGGGCCCCCGCGTGGACGGCTCGAAAGTAGTTGACCCGTAGATCGATCGACGTGTAGCCCACTCCAGCCGGCAGCGTCGTATGGACGGCGCAGCCGGCCGCGGAGTCAAGGATCGTAGCGATGAATCCGCCGTGGACGGTGCCGATGGGGTTGTAGTGCGAGGCGTCCGGCACGGCGGTCATCACGACATCTCCCACGGCGAGACTCGAGAAGCCGAGCCCGATGTGCGCACCGATGGGCGGTGGTGGAATGCGCCCTTCGGCCATCTCGGTGAGGTAGTCCAGGCCCGACATGCTGAGGGCAAGCTTGAAGCTCGGCGTCGGGTCGTGCCAGGTGAGGGTCTTGGTGAACTGTTCGGCGTCGAACGTCGGTTCCTCGGACATGGCGCCACGGTAGTACCCTGAGTTTGGTTTTACAACTCAGGAGATGCCATGACATGGGAACGCTATGACTCGCGGGTCTGCTCGGTCGCGCGAACCATGGAGGTCTTGGGGGAGCGTTGGACGATGCTCATCGTGCGCGATCTCTTCAACGGCGTGCGGCGGTTCGATGCGCTTCACCGTCACATAGGCGTGGCGCGCGACGTGCTGACACGGCGCCTCGAGGCGTTGATGGACGCGGGACTCGTCGAGCGGACGTCCTACCGAGAGGAAGGCGCACGGGAGCGGTATGAGTATCGGCTCACCTCCGCGGGGCGCGATCTGCGGCCGATCCTCGTCGCGATCATGGATTGGGGTGACGCGCACCTTGCGGGCGCCGATGGCCCCCCGCTCGAACTGACCCATGACGCCTGTGGAGCGGGCGTGCATACGCATCTTGTCTGCGATGAGGGCCACGCGATCGGGACGACGACCAGGCTTCACGCCGCCACCAAGCCGGGGGCTCGACTTCTGGTAGCGTCACACAAAGATTGAACTACGTGAGGGAGATCACATGCTGGCCGAACCGACAGATTTCACGGGCGGCGTTGCCGTCATCACTGGGGCAGGCTCGGGCATCGGCGCAGGTCTCGTCACCTACGCCGCAAGCCTCGGCATGCGCATCGCCCTTGCGGACATCTCCAGCGAGGCCATCGAGAAGCGCGCTGCAGAGCTTGCCGCCGAAGGTGTCGAGACGCTGACGATGCAGGTCGATGTCAGCAAGCCCGACCAGGTCGAGGCGCTCGCGGAGCGCGTCTTCGACACCTGGGGCGAGGTCTCCTTGCTCGTCAACAACGCGGGTGTCGAGCTGCACGGCAACACGTGGGAGCTTCCCGTTGACAAGTGGCAGCGCATCATCAACGTCAACCTCAACGGCGTCTTCTACGGCATGCGGTTCTTCATTCCGCGCATGCTCAAGCAGGAAGCCCGTGGCCACGTGGTCAACGTGTCATCGGTCGCAGCGTTGCGGATCAACGCGGGCACTGCGTCCTATGCGGCGACCAAGCACGGCAACCTTGCTCTTACCGAGTGTGCGGCCGCCGAGATGAAGGCAGTCAGCGACAACGTGGTCTTCTCGGCGGTCCTCCCCGGTGCTGTGCGGACCAGGATCTTCGAGGACGCCATGACGGCCGACGACGACGGGTTTGCGGCCAAGAGCAAGGCGGACATGACCGAGGCGCTCGCCACGCTTGGCATTGACCCGGTCGAAGCTGCGGAGATCATCTTCACCGGCGCTGCTCGCGGGGATCTGCGCATTCATACCGACCCCGCGATGTCGCGCGAGCTGATCGCTGAGCGCTCGGCCTCGCTCGCGTTCTGACGTTCGTTCGCCAGTCTCCAACGCCCCCGACTAGTCTCACCGGAGACGGAAGGATCTTGTATGTCTGACGCACCCGAGCTCGTCCACCTGACGATCGCCGATCAGGTGGCCACCATCACCCTCGACAGCCCGCACAACCGCAATGCGTTGAGCAAGCAGCTGGTCGGTGAGCTCGCTGCCCACCTGACAACCGCCGATGCCGACGCGGATGCGCGCGTGATCGTCATCCGCTCCGCTGATCGGGTTTTTTGCTCAGGTGCTGACCTCGGGGAGGCGGCCGCGGGTGGCATGGAACAGGGCGCGTTCGCACTGGTGGCGCTCCAACGCCAGATCGCCACGGCAAGCAAGCCCGTCGTCGTGCGCGTGGCGGGCCCGGTCCGGGCCGGCGGCCTTGGCATCGTGGGCGCCGCCGACATCGTCCTCGCTGCGGAGTCAGTCACCTTCGCGCTCACGGAGGTACGCCTTGCGCTTGCACCCGCCGCCATCTCGGTGAGCTTGCTTCCGCGTCTGACCGACCGCGCCGCCGCCGATACGTTCTTGACGGGTCGTACGTTCGATGCTGCGGAGGCCGCATCCATTGGCTTCATCACTCGGGCGGTGGCAGATGACGATCTCGATGCCGCGATCGACGCGCTCGTCGGCGAGATTTGCAAGGGCTACCCGCAGGGCCTCCGTGAGACCAAGAAGCTGCTCAATCACGATCTCGTGGCGCGGATCGACGCGCTCGGCCCCTCGGTGGCCCGCCAGTCGGCCGACCTGTTCGGCAGCGACGAGGCCAAGGCGGCGATGACCGCGTTCTTGACCAAGAAGAAGTAACCGCCCTCAGTCGACCTCGACGAAGACCTTCTTGGAGAGCGGGGACCACGTCTTGGTGCCCACGTAGCGCACCTTGGCGGTGTAGTCGCCGGCCGGGATCTTCGAGAACTTCACAAGGCCCTTGCCGTTGCTGAGGGGGACGGTCACCGTGCGCCCGACGATCAGCACCGTGACCTTGCCCTTGCGGGCCGCTTTGCGTCCCGTGACCGACACGTCGAGGATAACTCGACCGGGCTTCTTGGTGGTGCGCTGCGAGACGCGGACCCGCACGGTCGGTCTAAGCGTGAAGTCGACGTGGGACGTGGTCTGGCCGCCGGTGACGGTGACGGTATCCGCGTCGTCGAAGAACGTCCCGCCGAACCAGCTGGGACCGTAACGCTCGTAGCCGGACTTGTAACCGCTGTTGCTCAGTGCCTTGATCCGGTAGGTGCCTGGCGGCACCCCGCGCAACGCGTAGGCATCCTTGCCGGTGTCGGAGGTGAAGGTAGTCCTGCGTCCGCCTTCGTAAAGGGTGAACGTCACACCCGCCGGTCGCGTGCCATCTGCGTGACGGACGACGCCGCGCACCGTGCCTGCGCGATGGGTGAGGAGCTCGGGCTGGAGGGTGGAGACGTTGCCTTCGCTCACCACCACCTTCGTGGATCCGGCGCACGGATTGATGCCGTCAAGCTCGACGTCGCGTTCGGGGACGAAGTTGCCGTAGCAGGAGGGAAGGTAGGCGAAGTCGCGGGCAGTGAACGCTACGTAATAGGTGCCGGGCGACAAGCCGTCGATCGAGAACGCGCCCGTGCTGGAGGTCTTCGCCTCGAAGGTGCCGTAGAACGCGTTGTCGGCGTCGGTCCTGCCGACCGTGACCTTGATGCGCGGCCGCACGGCGTCGTCGCGCGTGACGTTGCCCTCGATCGTGCCGGGCTGCAGCAGGGTGAAGGCACGTGACGACGTGCGGTTCTTGCGCACCCTGACGCTGACCTCGCCTGTGCTGTCGGACGCGCGAGGCACCAGGATCTCGTCGGGGTCGCTGACGCTGACGAAGTATGTGTCCAGAGGGAGCTTGCGTGTGAACGTGCCGTCGGCCTTGGTCAGGCCCGTACGTGCGACGGACGTTCTGTCGCCAAACAGATCCACGGAGACTCCCGCGAGAGGCTGGCCAGAGCTTCCGACGACCTTCACCACGAGGGTTCCCCGGGCCGAGTTCTTGGCCGACGCGGCAGTCGGAACGAGCATGGCCGAGAGGGCGACGCTGGCAGCGACCAGCACGGCGGCAAGGCCCTTCCGGATGGTCATGGAGTCCCTTCGTCAGCTCCCCGAGAAAGGAGTCCACCAAGGAGCCTAAGCGCCGCAGGGAGCGATGTCGATTCTGCGAGCGACCCAAAAGCGCAGAATCACCCGGCCACGCACGTCCGCTCCTTGATGCAGGCGTAAACTATTTCATTCGGAAGTCAGCCTGAGGAGCACGTTGCCCGATGTGAGCGCTGAGCGCGAAGCTCAGTTGG